>CAYSVE010000008.1:16612-29373 GCA_964434365.1 uncultured Anaerolineaceae bacterium
CGTCGGCTTCGTCCGCCTCATCGGCTTCGTCGGCTTCGTCCGCCTCATCGGCTTCGTCGGCTTCGTCCGCCTCATCGGCTTCATCCGCTTCATCGGCTTCTTCGACGTCGTCTTGCTGGATGACCAACTGATACGCAACCGGGGGCGCACTCTCCTCGACCTCGATGGGGTCTAGCTCGTGGAATTCGCGGATGAACTCGGTCTTCGATGAGTTATCCATAAACTCTTGCAGGAAGACCACCGGTCGCTCATCTTGCTGCGATAGCTGGTGCACATACGCCCTGAACTGCGCGTTCCCAAAGTAGAACATGTTGTACAGGGTCACGTCTTCACGCTCACCTTCGAGGATTTGCAGGTACTGAAGCGTGATGATGTCGATCCAATTGCCGAAAACAATCGCATCTTCTGGCAGGTGCTGCGTGACGAACTCGGCCTGTTCACGAATTTCATAGGCATTGCTGGCATTTACCGAACTATAGTTCACAATCAGCATCACCAATGGGATGGAAAGCAACAGCGTGACGCGCCAGGTAGGTTGCAAACGCTCGGTGAGCCAGTACAGGCCGTAAGCCAGCGCCAATGCCCACACCAGGTAACTCGGGTTCATCATCGTGTCGCGGTCCACCGCGCCGTACGTCGTGAAGAAGTACGTGTATGGCAGGTACAATACCAACCACACGATGAGGATGCCCATGTGCCGCCGTGCCATATAGCCGATACCCACCAAACCGATAATGAAGCCCACGCCGAAGAAGTTACTCCACAACAGGTCGAGCGTGGTGAGCAGTTGGTTCGGCGTGGCGAGGTACCCCTCGGAGAAGAAAAAGACATCGAACTGCTGTGCAGTGATCAACCACCACACGCCCTGTATCGTGGTGAGGTCTACGCTGTTGAACAACCCCTGCGAGGTGTACGACCCCGCAACATTAAACGCCGGGTCGGCAAGGTAGCGGATGGGGTAGTACAGCAGCGAAAGCGCGAAAATGCCCACGGCAATTAGCCCAGCGATGAACGAGCGGCGCAGGGGCACGCGCATCATCAAAAATGCCAGCGCCAACCCCGGCCCCATTAAGCCAGAGACCGTGTGAATAGCGACGGCGAATCCAAACAACACCCCGGCCACGATAGCCAGCCGATTGCGCATGTGCTCGCGTTTGTACATCATCGCGAGGACCCAGCCGGTAGCGGTCAAGGTTGCCACTTGCGGGCCGTACACTTCGGCGGCCACACCCGTGAACCACACATAGTAGGACCACACGAAAATCAGGGCGGTGCTCAGCGCGATGAGGCGGTCCTCCAACAGCTCGTAGATGATGCCGAACAACATCACCGCGGTGACCGCAACGGAAAGCGCCGAAAACAGATTGACACGGTAGGCCATGTCGCCAAAGGGAAGGTATGTAAAGACGTGCGCGAGCGTAAGGTATAACCCATAGCCCGGTGCATGTACGATCCCCAATGTCCGCGCGCCGATAGCGAACTCCGAGCTATCGACGAGATAGTACATAGTCGGGGCAAGCGTCGTCAGCAAAAGACCAAACGTCACGCCAAACAGCGCTATCTGTAGCAGCGAGGTTCTGCGTGCAAGCTGCGCCAAGCCCCCAAAACGCATCTCCTGCGTTTGATCGGCTATCGTTCTGGTTCGCATGGATCTTCCTCAGAGAAGTGAAGCTTGGGAAAACTACGTGCGACCCCCACAGGCCGCACGTAGAGGGGTTTCGTATTGCTTGTAAATGTTGTGCTAGAAGTTGATGGCCGACGAAGGGACGAAGACCGTCGGGCCATTGCCGATGTCGATGCGCACGAAAGCACCGTCGACGGTTACCGAGGCCACGATGTAAACCTTACCCGGCTCCAGGAAAACGCCCGTGCCAGACCCTGCAGCAGCTTCGTACAGCACCTCGGGCGCACCGATGATGGTGCCGAGCGTGCCACTGCTGGCGGAAATTTCGTCTTCACCGAACTCGGGCTGTTGCTTATCGTCCTGGCCGCTTTCGTTGTCGCTACCGTCGTCTTCGTTGTCGTAGATCTGGGCGATAACGCTAACCAGGTCCAGATCAGCATATGCAAAACCTGCGAACATAAAAATACCCATGCTCAGCATGAGCACGGCGACAATGAAGTGCATGCGTGTAAATGTTTTCATGGCTGTCTCGATTGCTCCTCACACGTTTAATGATAGACTTCCCGACCCATACAGTACCTTATTTTCAGAATAATTCAAGTCGGATAAAGAAAAACGAAAGATTGTTACAGCATTCTAAACTTTGTTAAGAGTCGCATGCATATGCCGGTCGGCCTACAGCCTCCCGCATCGTGAGGTTTGATTATCTGCCGTGACCTCAGCTAAAATAACGTCGACAGTATTAGCTTCGTACTATACATTCGGGGTATAGGATTTGAACAAGAGACTGATCTTCGGGGCGGTGCTCGCCGTATGCGTTGTGGTGCTCGGCGCGGGTGTCTACAGCCAAACCCAGCGCGGCTCACAATCGGCCTTTATGATGCCGACGGTTGCCCAGTTGCCGAGTGTGCCACCGCAAGACGTGGCGGTTCTGCCGACGGTTGCGGACGTACAGCCGACCTACACCGCAACCGCCACACACCCCACCCTCACCGCCGAGCCGACCGCAAACACTGCCAACACAGCCGACCTCATCGCCGCGATACCCGAGCCAGAGGTCGTGCCCGGTCAGTTCATCGTCAGTGTCGATGATCCCAACGACCCCGCCCTGGCGGCTTACCTCGCAGCCGTCGGTGGCGAAATCGAAACGACTATCCCCCAGTTGAACCGTGTCGTCATCCAGGTGCCCGAAGGCGCACCCGAACCCGACGCCTCGCTCGAAGCGGAGCCAGATTTCATAGCCTACGCCCAGGCTATCATCGCGCCACCCAACGACCCCGGTTATAGCAACCAGTGGGCGCACACCACCATGAATGTGCCCCTCGCCTGGCAATTGCTCCCGACAAACCTACCCGATGGGCCGACAGTCGCACTCATCGATAGCGGCGTTTGCCTCAACCATCCCGACCTCCTTGATCGACTACTGCCGGGCTGGGACTACGTCGAAGACGACGATACACCCCAGGACGAATACAATCATGGGTGCGGCATCGCCGGCATCATTGCGTCGCCCATCGGCAATGGGGTCGGCGTTGCCGGTATGGTCCCGAACACACGCATTTTGCCGCTGCGCGTGCTGAATGCCACCGGGGGCGGGTCCTACGCGAACATCGCGAGCGCGCTCATCAAGGCCACCGACGACGGCGCAGACATTGCCAACCTCAGCCTCGGTGGCTTTGGGCCGTCTAGTACCTTGCAGGCTGCGGTCGACTATGCCGACGCAAATGGGGTGACCCTCGTGGGGGCGGCGGGTAACTACGGCGGCAATTACGCGCTCTACCCCGCCGCCTACCCGAACGTGATCAGCGTTGGCTCTCACGATGAGGACGGCGCGATAAGCAGCTTCAGCAACTACGGCGACGAGGTGGATGTGTACGCCCCCGGTGGCGGTGTTTACATCCTGGCCCCCGAGACAACCTACCGTGAGGCGAACGGGACCAGCTTTGCGGCCCCTCACATCACCGGGGCGATTATTCTGGCGGATATGCTGGGTATCGACCTCACATTTGAGGGCAACTTCACCTTCGACAACTTCCTCGAAGAACCCACGCCAATGCCGCCGATGCCGTTGTTCACCACCGTGCAAACGGGGGCATCGCAGGGGGCCGCACGCGGCGAGGTTCGCACACGCACGGTGACTGTCGACACCGACGCGATGTTTGGCGTGGGTGCCCTGGCAAACGAAGCCGCCATACTCAACCTCTTCGACGATGCCACCTACACCACCACGACCGTCAGCATCGGTGCGCGTGCGCTGGGCCGCGAGGGCACCGTATGGCGTGCCCAACTCCTCGGCGTCGATTACAGTGAGGTCGTTTTCATTATTACCGAGGAGAACGGCAACACCCAGATCGAGGGGTATGTGCGCCTGCCAGGGCAGTTGTTCACGTTGTCGCCCCTGGCCGGCGAAGAACACATCATCCGCGAAATCGATGAGACGGCTTACCTCGCCTCGACAACCAACATCGAGGTGCCACAAGTCGACGAAAGGGACGATGTCGGCGCGCAAACTGTTAATACCGCCGACGTGAACGCCCAGGACCTCTCGACCGATGTCGACATTATGGTGGTGTACACCGCTGCCGCCCGCGCGCAGGCCGGGGCCACCATCGAGCAGCAGATCGAAGGCGCGGTGCTCGCCGTCAACCAGAGCTTCGTCGATAGCGGCGTCGACACCGCGCTGGACCTCGTGCATATGCAGCAGGTGACGTTCACCGAAGCCGGTGATCTCGAAACTGATCTCAATCGCCTGATTGCCATTTCGCCAGATAGCCAAGTACAGGTGATAAACACCCTACGAGACACGCACGACGCAGACATCGTCACCATTATTACCGCATCGAATGATGACGGTGGCTGTGGCGACGGCTTCCTCTTGAACATCGAAGCGACGTTTATGGGGGATTTCGCCTTCAACGCCGTCTATGCCGATTGTTTGCAGGGTGGCCTTGCGCTCGGGTACAGCATCGGCCCGAACTTTGGTGCCGATAATGACCCCGCCAATGGGGGCGGCAACGGCACATACGCGTACTCCAACGGCTACCAGGACCCGACGGGTGAGTTCAGCACGATGATGGCCCTGCCCACCGGCGGCACATGTGACCCGACCTGCACGCCGCTGCTGCGCTGGTCCAACCCCTTGCAGACCTTCAACAACAAACCGCTAGGCGATGAAGAAACCGCGGACAACGCCCGCACAATCAACAGCGCACGGCGTACCGTTGCTAACTTCCGCATTGCCGATGAGACGCCATGTTTCGAAACCAATGTGGCGGTTTTCCCGCCGGACGCCGGGACGGCGACAGTTTCACCACCGTCGAATTGCCCAGGTGGCTACCTCGATGGGACGACCGTTACCATCTCCGCCACACTCACCGACTCGAACAATTTCGAGTTCCTCAAGTGGCGCGGCGGCGTTGTCGGCGGCCTGACGGAGGACGGCCTGGAATTCGAGGTAGACAACGATGCGACTTACACCGCCGTTTTTCATCCTGTGAATAGCGGTGCCGCGCCCAACGACAACACCCCGCAGGTGATCGATCGTACAACCGATCCGCAGTGGGTGCAGTACATGCACTTCACATCGCGTAGCCTCGATGACCCCAACGCGAGCTGTGATTTTACGTTCCCCACGAGCCATGTATTTTTCGAGTTTGTTGGCGATGGCGAACCACTAGAGCTAGATACGCGCGGCAGCGCGATCGATACCTTTGTCGCCGTTTTCACGGCCAACACGCAAACAAGCTTGTTGGAAGAGGTGATTTGCGATGACGATGGTGGGGGCGATGGCACATCTGCACTCAGCATCGATACCCAGGTGGGTCGCGAGTACCTCATTATGGTGGGGTCAGAACGGGATGTCAGTGGGCGGCTCGCGCTGAATATCGGCCCAGAGCGAACCGTCTGCGATTATAACGTCCCCGATGGTGATACTGATTTACTGGTTACCATTATTAATATGGCCAACAACAGTAACAAGCGAGATCGCATTTGCCTTGCGGAAAACGGGGCTTACTACCCCACGTCCGCCACCGACAACACGCTCGGCGCAAGCGCCTTCCCCGCGATAACGGGTGACGTGACCATCGTCGGCAACAGTGCGACGATTCGGCGTACTGGCGAAGGAGCGTTTCGCTTCTTTATCATGGATGGCGAGGGTAGCCTCACCCTCGAAGACCTGACGTTGCGCAACGGATTGGTCACGGGCGGTGTCGACGGTGGGGCGGTGTTGGTACGCGGATCGGGAGATTTCACCGCGCGCAATGTGCAGTTCCAGGACAATACCGCCCGGTCTGGTGGGGCTGTTTATGCCAATGATAGCACCGGTCATAACCTATTCTCGAACGTCGGTTTTTACAACAACAGGGCATCCGGCGCGGGCGGTGGTCTTCGTGCCGATGGCAGACCGATCATCGTCGAAGATGCCGTGTTCTACGGCAATTCGGCGAATTTAGGGGGTGGTATCTCTACGGATACCGGTCTCACCTCGCTGTATATGCGTAACGTCCGCGTGGAGAACAACACAGCCACCAACGAAGGGGGTGGGCTGTTCGTCCAGGCCACTGCCAATTACTTCGAGGATGTGTCCCTCATCGGCAATCAGACCGACCGTGGCGGAGGCGGGGCGTACATCAACGCCTATGTCGAGTGGTTCGGCGGGGCGGTTTACGGCAACAACTCGAGTATCAACGGCGGCGGTATTATGTCCCTCCTCGGGGACAACGTGTTCACCGATGTGAGCTTCTTCTCAAACACATCTAGCGGGCAGGGTGGCGGTGCCGCCCGCAGTGCGAATAACCGTGGCGTATTGGATTTCTACGACGGGTGCTTTACCGGCAACGATGGCAACATCTACGACGATATTTACAAATCGAACGCACCGCTTGCCAACGCCGAAAACATCTGGTGGGGCACCGCCACCGGTCCCGACGCCACTGCCGTCAACAATCAGGTCGATGCCGACCCGTTCAGCCTGGTGCCAATCGCGAACTGCCCAACCGCCGAAACCGATGTGCGCACGCTGCTCAGCGTCGAGTCGGTAACGACCGATGGCATCATTACATACAGCGCGAGTGTCATCAACGACGGCCCCGACCCGGCACCCGACACGCGCCTGACGATCATCCTGCCGCCAGAAGTCGACTACTACAGTGCCGAAGCTGGCGCTCAGTCGCTTAGCTGCACCGAAACCGCCGGGGTGCTTACGTGTGACCTTGGCACGGTCGATAACGGGACTACCGAGGTGATTTCGATCGAGGGGGTCGTGGGTAAGGTGGGCGACCTTACAGTCGAAGCCTTCGCGATGCCGTATGCCCTCGAAACCAACCAGGACAACAACAGCACTACGTTGAACCACACCATACAGCCCGTCGAGCAAATCGTCACCAACGGCGACTTCGCGAGCGGCGCCATCGGCTGGTCCTTCGTAGGCAACATCGACGCTGAAGTCGTGGGTGGGGTGCTAACGGCCTACCGCACCAACCAAAACGGTGTGGGGAGTGTTTCGCAGGTGCTTGGCCTTACGCCGAACCCGGCCACGCCGCTCGAACTGACGCTGGATTTTGCAAATACGAGTGGGGTTAATCAGCCGGTGGTGGTGGCGCTGCAACAAATCGACGGCGATGAGGAGATTTTCTGCGCCTTTACGGTGCCTGCGGCGCAAACCGCCCTCGGCACCTATCGCCTGCGCGGCCTCGCACCGTCTGCCTGGACGGACACGCAACTCCGCCTGGTTTTCTCTGGCCCGGCGGTGCCCGCTGTACAGGTCGATCACATCGTGCTGGTGGAAAACGCCACGCTCAACATCACCGAGGCCGAGTGCACCACCCCACCCCCACCCGAAGACGAAAACCTGCTGGCCAACGGCACGTTCGATACCGACGCACATGGTTGGACACCTATAGGGCCGATCGACCCGACCTGGGCAAACGGTGCTTACACCCTTCAGCGCAATGGTGACGGTGTGGCCTTCGTCGAGCAGCTCATCCCATACAGTTTGCCCACCGGCGCACAATTCAGCTTCGACCTCACCATGACTGGGTTGATTGCGAACGCTAACATCGTCATTGCCCTGCAAGATACCGCCAGCAACGCAGAGTTGTTCTGCCCCTTCACGGTGCCAGGAGACATCGTTGGCCCACTGCCGTACGCCCTCACTGGGATTACCGACCAGGCCTGGAGTGGGGTGAACGTGCGCATCTTCATCAATTCGGCGGGGGTAACGATCGATGATGTGGACGTTCGCTACATCCCCGAAGAAACATTGCCCGCGCCATTGACGTGTACCGAACCGGACACGCCGCCGGACATCAGCTTGCTAACGAACGGCGACTTTGCAAACGGCACCACCAACTGGTTCGTGCAGGGCGCGGTCGATTTCGAGGTGGTCGGTGAGCAGCTTACATACACACGGACCGATACCGCATCATTTGCGCTGGCGAGCAATCTGCTGCATCGCCCGGTCCCGGCGGGGGCGCCGCTGCAACTGACCGTCGACCTTGGCAATAGCTCGAACAGGCCGAAGAACGTGACCCTGGCGCTGCGCGAATTTGGCGGAGCCGATGAAATCTTCTGTTTGGTAACTGTGCCGCGAGACGCTCCGCTGCAAACCTACACCCTGCAAGGGACGACCAATCAGCCGTGGGCGAAGGTGGATGTGTTCATCTTTAATGATGACCTCGGCACGCCCGATCTCATCGTCGACAACGTCGATGTGCAGTATCTGCCGGGGGCATCGTACCCGGCGGTGAACTGCGACAAGCCAACGGTCCCGGCTAACACCAACCTCGTCGTGAACAGCGGCTTCGGAGCCGGTGAGACGTTCTGGTTCTTCTATGGCCAGCAGGCGCGCGATTCCTCAGGCGGCGACCTCGACATGCGCCGAACAGACCCGGCGAGCTTCGCCCTGGCGGCGCAACCGCTACGCTTCGATTTACCGCAGGCCGCGCCAATCGAGGCCCTGGTCGACTTTGCGAACCCCAGCAGCGAGCCGAAGCACATCACCCTGGTGGTGAAAAACCTGGCCGAGCCGCTGGGTGTAGCCGATGAGGTGGTGTGCTTCTTCACGGTGCCGCCGAACACCGATGCGGTGACCTATGCGATGGAAGGTATCACGAGTGAGGCATGGGCCGGTGTCGACATTCTGCTGTTCGTCGATGACTACGAAGCGCCCGCGCTTAGCATCGACCGGGTGCGAGTTCGCTATGTGCCAGGGGAAATTATCACCGAGACAGTGTGCATCCCGCCAACACTGCCGACCGAGCGTAACCTGGTAGTCAACGGCGAGTTCACGTACGATGCCGCCAATTGGTTCCTCAGCCCGGCCCTCGATAGCGCGGCGGAAGGCGATGACATCGCCATCACCCGCACCGATTCGGCAGCGGTTGGTCTGCTCTCGCAGCCGTTGCGCTGGGGCGCACCGAGCGATACCCCACTCTACCTCGATATAATGCTCGGCAATTCTACTGGTGTTACAAAGCGGGCCACGATAATGCTGGCCGAACTCGGCGGCACCGATGCCATCATTTGCCCGGTGACCGTCGCGCCGAATACAACGCCGCTTCTCCATACCTTGAAGGGTGTCACGAGTGAAGACTGGGACGCGATCGATGTGCGGGTATTTGTCGATGACTTCGGTGACCTCGGCCTGGTTATCGATGACGTAGCGGCTGGCGCGAGTTCGACGGCACCGGTTGATGGCATCGACTGTGGTCGCCCAACAGCAACGGTAGATGAAAATCTTATCGTCAATGGCGATTTCGCCAATGGTGATGCCCTGTGGAACTTCTTCGGGGCGATTGCCCACGAGGTGACCGACGGCGTGCTCAACGTCCGCCGCACCGACGATACGAGCTTCGCGCTGGTGAGCCAGGTCGTCTACACACCGGTCCAAGGCGATACCGGCCTGGAACTGGGCATGATGTTGGGCAACAGCAGCGATGCCGAGAAGAACGTCACGGTCATCCTGTCCGATGTCGATGACCGCTCAGATCGCATCGTGTGCCCGGTGGTGGTGCCAGCAAACACCCTTCCGGCTCTGTTTTCCATAACAGTTGATACGGTTAACAACTGGGATAGGATCGATGTGCGGGTGTTCGTCGACGACTTCGACGAGCCGAATTTGCTGATCGACGATGTACAACTGACTGCGTCCGCTGCGCCGTTCGGCGCGGTAACCTGTACCTACACACCGGTACCACCGGTGGTCGAAGTAGCGGCGGCAGACGGCGCAGAAACACCAGAGGCACCGAGCGCAGCCGAAGCAATAACCCTGACGCCGACCCCAACCGCCATACCGACGCAGACCTTGTTGCCGCCGACCGCGACCGAGACGCCGCAGCCATCGGCTACCGCCACGGCAATCCTGCCGACGGCCACGCTCACGCCGACGCTTACACCGCAGGGTGTCCCCGCAGCCGCTACGACCTTCGACGTCACTGGCGCGTGGGTACAAACCGAGAACGGCTGGCGAATCGACGAAAACGCGAGCCGCGAGGCCGGGCATACGCTGACGTGGGCAGGTGGGGTTCGCCTGGACGACGCTCAGCACCCGATATTGCAACTGCGGAGCCTCCGTCGTGGCGATGCTGGGACGGCTGTTGTCCAACTGAGCACGGACGCGGTCAATTGGGAGACGCTTGGGGCGGTCGGCGCGAGCGATGCCTTCGCCGTAACCGAGTTCAACCTGAGCGGTTGGCGCAACGAAACCGTCAGTGTGCGGGTGGCCTGGGCATCGCCCGCAGAAGAGGATGACGATGGGGTTGCAAGCTGGTCGGTCGGTGCGTTGCGCGTAATCGATGTGCCGGTCACACCAGAAACGGTCGCGCCAGAAACGGTTACACCGGAGACGCTCACACCGGAAACGGTCACGCCAGAAGCAGTTACTTCCGAGCCGCGCGAATCGGCCACGGAGGCCACACCGGAGACGCTCACGCCGGAAACGGTCACGCCAGAAACGGTCACACCGGAGACGCTCACGCCGGAGACGCTCACGCCGGAAACACTCACGCCAGAAACGGTCACACCGGAGACCATCACGCCCGAAACAGAAGCCGAAGAAGCTGCGGACGGTGCCGCCTCGGTAGAATAGTCTGTCGGGGTGGGGCTTTGGCATCGGTGGGTGTGCCACCACAAAATTACCGCGTAGGGGCGAGGGCCATGCCTCGCCTGAAAACCGAACGCAAGCACTCCCGTTAAGACTGCTGCCGCAACCCGATGATATTCCCGTTTGTGTCCTTCGCCTGCGCGATGAGCAAGCCATTCCCCACATCGTGAGCCTCCTGCACGACCTCAGCACCGGCATCGGTCATTGCTTTCAGCCCCGCCGCGATGTTCTCGACATCGGTGTAGGCGATCGGCCCCGCTTCCGAGTTCGGGTCTAACCCCACTTCGAGGTCGCCAACCTTGTACCCCACATAATACGGGCTATCGACATACGGGTCGACGCCCAGGAACTTGCTGTAGAATGTCTTCGCTTGCTCGATATCTTTTACCGGGTAAACCAGTAGCTTGATCGCTTGTGCCATGTCCATCTCCCTTGGATGTTAACGCTTTTTACTTTATAATCAAGTTACTTGATATTCAAGCTAATGTCAAGAGGTTTCGAACATGAATTCGAAAGAGGACCTGGAACAACAGGTGATGCGGGCCGCACGCGAGAGCAACATCAGTTCGGTGTTGTTTCGTAATGCCACACGTCGCAAGCTCGGCCTCAACATCACCGATTCCGAGTGTCTGGGCTATTTGTCGATCAAAGGGGTAGCAACGCCGACAGAGCTGGCTAATTACACCGGCCTCACCACCGGCTCGACGACGACCATGCTCGACCGGTTGGAGAAGGCCGGGTTCATTCGGCGCAAACCCAACCCCAACGACAAGCGTGGCGTATTGGTGGAGATCGACGAGAAGTGGACGCAAACCGCCGGGCCGCTGGTCGCGGGGGTTCAGGCGGCCCAGGCGGCACTCATCGCGAGCTACACAGCGGCAGAACTGGCGACCATCGCCGATTTTTTAACGCGTTTCGCCGACAACGTGAAAGCGTCTACCGAGAAGATTGAAAGTGGCTTCGAATGAACCCTATCGATTTGTGTACGGCATATCATCTGGCGTGAAAATGAAGTCCGGGTCGTCCTCATGTATAAAATAGGCGGCAACATTCGTCTCGTTGAGGAAAATCTGCGTGCGACCCACCTCCGGCTCCGCGAAAATCGTCGCCAGCAGTTGCGGCAATTCCCACACCGTCAGGCCATCGACCAGTTCACCCGCTTCGGCCACGACCGTACCGTCCTGGTCGTTCAGTGGCCCCTGCCACATCAGGAACGTGTTCTCCGGGGTTTCGGGGTCGGTCGCGAAGACCGCCCACGCCTCGATGCTCTCCGCATTGACGGCGGTTTCGGGGCAGTCTACACCCAATTGAGGTCTAGCAGAATCGCCGCGTGGTCACTCAGCCAGCGGAAGCCCGCCGCGCGACCCCACACGTACTCGAAGCTGCGCACCGCATCGGCCATGCTGGGGTTCGCAAACGCTTGATCCAACCGGAAGCCGTTTCCCTTATTCGGTGAGTACCACGTATACGCCCGCTTTTGGCCGTGCACCTCGCGGAAGGTATCCGGCCAACCAGCGGCGGCCATCCCCTCGATGAACGCGACCTCCTTAGCCGTAAACGTGGGCGCTTCCTCGTCGATGCCCGGCAGGCCCGTGTTCGTATCGCCGATGAGCAGGCCGGGGCCGTTCGTCCAGCGCCCCACAATCGACAGCACCGCCTGATGATAGGGCACCTTGAGGCCGGTGTGCATGTTTGGGATGTGCATCACACCGAGCGCGAACGCGCGCCGGGCCGATACCCGCGCCAACAGCCACCGATGTGCGGGCAGGGGACTCGGCTGCACGTCGATAGCACGCAGCGGATACTTCGACGCGAGCAGGAGCGCATTCCGCGCACGGGCGGCTTCGTCGGCGGTCGTCAATTGGTGCGCAAAGCCGAGGTCGGCAAGTTGTGACGCGATAGCTTGGCTGGGCGGCGTCGCGCGGAACTCGGCCAGCGCAACGAGGGTCGGCTGCCACGCGGCAAGCTGCGCAAAGATGGCGTCGGCGCGCTTACCGCCCCCCGCCATAATGTTCCAGAAGACGATACGCATCA
>CAYSVE010000009.1:0-28453 GCA_964434365.1 uncultured Anaerolineaceae bacterium
CGCCTTAGGGCGCAAACACCACCAACAAGCGTGGGCAGTTTGCGATTGTGGGTGATACAATGGGGCGAGCGCAGTTAGAGGGCAGTTAGGGATAGTCATGCAGGCCGATTTTCTACTCGACTACGATGTGGTAAGTGTGGAGCGCGAGACGACGCTCTACTTGATGGCACGCTTGCTGGCTGGCCCCGCGCCAAACGATACCGACCGTCGCACACTGAACCTGAGTTTGGTGATCGACCGTAGCGGGTCGATGGCGGGCAAAAAGATCGAGTACACCAGGCACGCCGCCCAAATGCTAGTGCAAAACCTTAGCCCCGAAGACATGATTTCTGTCGTGTTGTACAACGAGTTGGTGGATACCCTGCTGCCGCCGCAGCGCATCCAACACAAGGATATGATCAGCCAGCGCATCAGCGGCATCAAAGCGGGGGGTACCACCAACCTCAGCAGCGGTTGGCTAGAAGGCTGTAACCATGAGTTGCAAAACCTCGGCGACGAGAGCATCAACCGCGTGATATTGATGAGCGACGGCCTCGCGAACCGGGGCATCACCTCGCCAGAAAAACTCATCGGCCTGGCTGCGCAAAAGCGCGAGAGCGGCATCACCACGACCACGATGGGCCTCGGCGAGGACTTCAATGAAGACCTCATGATGTCTATGGCCGATGCCGGGGGCGGCGCGTTCTACTTCATCGAAAGCCCCGAAGTCACCCCGTTGATCTTCCAGGAAGAGCTGAAGGGCCTGTTGAGCGTCATCGGCCAAAACCTCACCATCACCGTGGATTACACCGACGCCGTCACGCATGTGAGGCAGCTTAACAACTACCCGGAGAAGCACGACCCCGGCATGGTGATGTATCGGCTGGGCGATGTATTCGGCGAAGAGGAAAAAGTCCTCATGCTGGAGATCGAAGTACCTGCGATGCAGCACAACGGCGAACTGCAAATCGCGCGGTTGTTGTTCGAGTACGATGAACTGGCCGACGGCGGCTCGACGCGCCGACAAATGGAACTACCGGTGGTCATCAACGTGACCGACGATGACCACCCTGCGGAGTTCCCCAATGTGGAAGTGAGCCGGTCGGTGTTGTTGTTGAAGGCGGCCCACGCCCGGCGCAGCGCCATCAACCTGGCCGATGCCGGGCGCTACGAGGAGGCCGCCAGCGTGCTGCGGGGGGCTGCCGACAATATCCGCGAGAGCAAACTGAGCGACGACCAGGAACTTGTCGAGGAGCGGACGGCGCTCGTCAACCAGGCGCGCGATATGGACCAGGGCGCAGCACAGTATAAGAGCTACAGCCGCAAAACGATGGCGACACAGGCCTACTTCACGAGCCAATCGCGCCACGGCGACACCGTCGCCCTGCGGATGCGCGAGCAAAAACGCGAGCAGGCCGAAGGCAACGAAGCCATTGCAAAGGACGGTGACGATCAGTCGGCGGCGGGTATGAAGTCCTCGCCGCCAAGCGACCAGTCGGAGGCCGAAGAGGCCATCCGCACAGGTGTGATGAAGCGCTCCGAACTCGAAGAGCGCATTCGGCAGGCCACCCAGGCCAACGACCAGCCGCCGAAGTTCATGCACTGGCGCGACCAATCCTTTGCCCTCCGGGGTAATCTGATGCGTGTAGGCCGGGCGCCCCAGAACGAAATCGTGCTGGATGTCGCCGGGATTTCGCGCTTCCACTGCCAGATCAAGTTCGAAAACGACCAGTGGATCCTCGAAGACCTCGGGAGCACCAACGGCACGCATGTCGGTGGCGTCATGATCTCCGACCCATATACCCTCCACGACGGCGATGTGGTTTACCTGTGTGACCAACGTGTTGTATTCACCGCAGAGGAGCTTAAATGACCGACTACGAAACGTACCCAGTCGATGTGGCCGGGGTTCATCGCGACCTGCGCAAGTTCGAGGTTGCACCGGGTGTGACGATTGCGATTCTCAACATCCTGGGCGATACCGATTTCGTGCAAGCCGTGAGCTAAGCACTCGGCCAAAAGCTGCTGGAACACACCCCCGATGTTCTCGTCACCGCCGAGGCGAAGAGCATCCCGTTGGCTTATGGCCTCTCGGTGGAAACGGGCCTGCCCTACGTTGTGCTGCGCAAGAACTACAAGTCGTACATGGGCGATGCCGTTAAGGCAGAGACACACAGCATCACCACGGGCAGCACGCAAACGCTTTACCTCGATGAAAAAGACCGCGCACTCGTCAACGACAAGCGCGTCATCCTCGTCGACGATGTGATTTCCACGGGCAGCACGTTGGAGGCCATGCGCGCCATCATCGATAAAACGACGGGCACGGTCGTGGCCGAGGCGGCCATCTTCACCGAGGGCGACGACGACGCGTGGCCGAATGTCGTGTGTTTGGGTCATCTGCCAGTGTGGATCGACAAAGGCGATTAGCCGACCCATTTGCCCCTACAACACGAATAAGACACAAACGCCCCGGTGCTAATCTTCCGGGGCGTTGTTGGTTGCGCCCTCTGCGGCCAGTAGGGTGTGTGCCCGTTGCAAAATTTCGTCGAAGTCCTCGTAGAACTCCGCTTTGAACGGCATAATCGAGTTGAACATTTGCCCCACGATTTTGCCAGCGAGTGGTGCTTTGTACACCAATATCGCGATCGTGCCGGAATTGCTCGTTTTCATCAGGATACGAAGGTCGGTGGGCACCCGGCTTGTCTCGGTGCCATCGATGATGACGATGTAGCGGTCGCGGTTATCCTCTTGCGCGTAAGAGTAAATCGCATCGCGCGCGTCGAAGACATCCGCCAACTTTACATCTCCGATCCAATACGCGATGTATATGCCACTCGCGTAGCGTTCGGTCGTCGTGGGCATTCTCCTGCCTTTATTACTACGTATTAAGCCTAGACTGATATTCTGTTGCAGGCGTCACCAAATTGCAAGGCCACGAATGTGGGCTTTCGCTGGATTCACGCCTTCTCCAAAACGAGCAGGTGACTGAGGCCCAGCACATCGAGCGGGGTGCCTTCGAAGCGGTACAGGGTGTCGCGGATAATGCGCCCCGGCTCACCCACCCGTACGATGATGTTATCGTAACCACCGTACACGCGGCTGTGATGCACGACACGTACCAGCAGGTCGTCGAACAGACCGCGGATGCCCCGCGCGGTGTAGGCGCGCACGTGTGGTGCGAGCGCATCGCGGAGGGCGTTCGGTAGGTAGTTGATGAGCGGCGTGTTACCGAAGTGGTAGGTGCCGTTCCAGTAGTGGCCGTGGGTTTCGAAGGGATACCAGCGGTTCGGCGCGAAGATGACCGCCCGCCCACCGGGTTTGAGCACGCGCACGATTTCGCGTGCGGCTTCGCGGTCATCGGCGACGTGCTCCAGTACCTCATGCGAGAGCAGCGCGTCGAAGGCGTTGGCGGGGTAGGGCAGGTTTTCCGCCGTCGAAACGAGGGCGTGCGGCACCCCATGCTGCGCCTCGACAACCCGCTCGAACTCGATGTCCATCGCTTCGACGTGGGGGGTATAGCGTTGGCGTATCTGCGTGGCATACAGGCCATTGCCCGCCCCATCGACGAGCACGCGCGACGCGTCGTTGAGGTGGGTGTGTGCTTCGAACATTTTCAGGCGGCGCTCCTGCCCGGCGCGCCACACATAGCTCGGCTCGCCGCGTTTCGCGGCCAGTTCTGACGGCATAGCATCTCCTGCTGATTCGTGATTTCGCCTAGAGTGGCAATGCCTACCCGCCCAGGCACAATATCGACCGCAGTATTTCACGGTCGAAGGCACTAAAACGCGCCCAGCGGGCCGACGCAAATGTCGGCCCGCTACATGGCAGTCGTGCTACTGTTCGCCGATGGGTGCGACGCTGCTGTCCTCGACTTCCACCTCGGCGCTTGCCCCCCCGGCGCTGCTGCCCTCCGGCGCAACGGTCGGCAGGTCACACGGGCCGCTGAGGTCCACGACGCTTTCGGAAACCCAGCCATTGCCGACGAGGCGCACCCAGCCGTTGCCCGAAACCCCATTCGCAAAGCGGAAGTCGCCCGCGACGATGGAGTCGATGACGGGTTGGTCGGTGCTTGGCCCCTGGCGCACATTCACGCCAGCCGTACCCGATGGCGACGCGGTGCAGCGCCCGGTCGGCGCGCCCCCACCGACGTTCACCTCGGCCTCGGCGGGCGGCGTTTCTTCGGTCGCGGGGATTCCGGCCTGTTGCGCATCACCGCCCGTACCTGCGTCGGTTTGTGGGGCGAGGGTCGGCTGCGCCTGAGCTTGCTGTTGCTGTTGTTGCTGCCCTTGCTGTTGTTGGCCACCGCCGCCGAGGTTCTCGCGTGCGATGAGCGTCACGAACCCGGCTTCCGGGTCGCCCGCAGGCAGCAGCGAGACTTCATAGGTACCACTGTTGGCGGGCACCTGCACGATGACCCGTGCCAGCGAGGTGCCATCGAGCACGGCGATCACCTCACCGTCGGACGAGCGCGCCTCGACGGTGTAGGCAAAGTTCGGGAAGTCGGCATCGGCGATGACGTACGGCGTGCTTGCGCTATCGAAGGAGAAGGTTTGCGCGCTGCTCGTCGGCTGCACTTCTACCCGCTGGATTTCGCCCAGCACCAGGGCTGTCGACCCGGTTTGGGTGCGCGCATTCAACCGAATCAAGAACTCGCCCGCCCCCGCGACCGACTCCACGAGCAGCGAGTGCGTACCAGTTTCTTCGAGGCGCACAGCAATGAAGGCATCGCGCGAGCGCGAGCGCAGCGGGTCGTTGTCGTTGAGCGCGAGGGTGGCATTGCTGGGGCTGAGGATCGTCAGGCGCGGGTCGAGAGCCGGGTCTAGCGCGATGACATCCACCAACACGACATCGCCAGCCGTGCCCTGGAAGGCAAAGAAGGCCGCCGGCAGTTCGGTGCTAAGGCTGCCCCGCGAGGACTGCCCGTAGCTAAGGGTGTTGCCCTGGAAAGCGTAAGCTCCGCTGGCGCACAGTAACAACAGCATTGTCAAAATGAGGGTACGTCGAAGCATGGTGTAGTCTCTCTCTCGGTGCATAAGCGTTTGCCGTCCATTGTGCGCGGGTGCGCGCAGTTGTGCAACCGCCACGTGACTGGTTAAACTACATGGTGGGATTGCGGAGAACGAACAGATGCCTCAGGAAAATACCGTTTTTATCAGCTATCGGCGGACGAACATCTTCATCGCACGGGCGGTGTACCAGGATTTACGCGCAAACGGCTACGATTGCTTTTTGGATTACCAGAGCATCGACAGCGGCTCGTTCGAGCGGGTGATTCTCAACCAGGTGGCGGCACGGGCGCACTTCGTGGTCATCCTCACACCGAGCGCGGTCGAGCGGTGTGTGAACCCCGGCGATTGGGTGCGGCGAGAAATCGAACACGCGATGGACCTCAAGCGGAACATCGTGCCGCTGCTGTTCGAGGATTTCGAGTTCCGCGACGCAGCGCCCTACCTCACCGGCAAACTGAGCGGTCTCGGCGGGTACAATGGGGTCCGCGTCCCCGCAGATTACTTCGAGGAGGCGATGGCCCGCCTGCGCAGCCGCTTCCTTAGCAAGCCCATCGAGGTCGTGTTGCACCCCACCCCACCCGGCGACCTGCAAGCCGTCGCCGAGGCGAAAAGCGCCGAAGATCGACACGATGCGCCGACCCGCCTCCAACTCGATGCCGAGAGCTTCTACGAACGGGGCGTGCAACACATGGGTGACCATGCGTACCACGACGCGGAAACAGCCTTCGGTGAGGCGATCGAACGCTACCCCGACTATTCGGAGGCGTACTCGCTTCGTGGCCAGGTTCGGCGCGCGTTGGGGCACTTCGAAGGCGCGTTGAACGACCTGCAAAAGGCCACCGAGCTAGACCCGCACAACGCCGATTACCTCTATCACCTGGGCGTGGTGTATCATCTATCGGGCCAATTGCTGAACGCGCGCGAGGCGTATCACAAAGCCATTCAACGAGACCCGACACATGTGGGGGCGCTGCTAGGCCGTGGCGACCTGCGTGCCAGCGATGGTGAAACGGCCAAAGCGCGTAAGGACTACGAAGCGGCGATGGAACTTGCGCCAGATTATCATCAGCCGCGCCTGAAGCTTACCGCACTGAAGCGGCGGGGGCGAACCGCCCGTAAGTACCTTAGCGCAGCAGGGCTTGGGAACAACAAGCAGCACCGCGCGACCGATGCCACCGACCGCGCGATGCTGCGGAGTGTGTACGATTATGCCGGGCGCATCGCTGACCTCACCGAGGCTATCGAGGCGGACCCAGACGATACCCGCGCCCTATTCCAACGCAGTTCGGTGCACTACCACAACCATGCCTTCCAGGCGGCCATCGATGACATGACGCGCGTCATCGAACTGGCACCCAATGTGGAGGAGGCGTACATCAACCTGGGCGAAATGCACCTCGCAATGGGCAACTACAAAAAGGCATTGCACTACAGCGAAGAAGCTCGCAAACGCATGAACGACGAAGACCCATCGCTGTATGTCCTGGCGAATTTGGCCATCGCGCTGGACGCCCTCGGCAAAACCGATTACGCCGTGAAGCTATGGAAACGGCTACTACAAATGGAGCCGGGCTTCAAAAACGCGGCCTGGACCGGCTACAAGCTCAACTGGAACCCGCAAATTACGCGGCTGGCGGAGCGGTTTATCATGGCGCACTTTGCCGAAGACGAAGCCCCGACAGCGGAGGGCTAGGCGTTAGCCGCTCCTCAGCGCGAACTCATCGAATGCCCATCATGCCGGGCTATGCTCCGGCTATGATGACTTTTCGGAGTAGGGCCGTGCTAAAGCGGTTACGCATCATCCTGTGGATACTGTTCGGGACGATCACCGCGTGTGCGTCGGGTGTGACACCCGCCCCCACCGTCCCTGCCGCACCACAGGCCACCCCAACCGTCCCTGCCGCACCACAGGCCACCCCAACCGATGCCCCACAACCCGCAGGGCTAACGGTTCAGCCGGGGCAGGCCGCCTTCCTCAACGCATACGCCGACTGGTGACCGACCTGACGTGCCAACGAGCCGATCGTGAATCGGCTAGAAGCGCAGTTCGGGGACGAGATACAGTTCGTGCACCTCAATGTCGATGACCCCGCCTCCCGCCCGCTACGGGACCAATTCAACGTGACGCATCGTAGCCAGTACGCCCTCGTCGACGCGAACGGCGAGATCGTGCAGCGCTGGTTCGGCCCGCTGGGCAGCAGCAGCATCGAGGGCGACATCGCCGCGTGGTTGGCGAATCCGTAGTGGGGCACGCACGCGGAAAGCATTCTGCGCTGCACTCACCTGGGACCTCCTGAACTCAGCATGCTAGCCCACCACCGGGCACACCCCACAACACATAACGGTTAAAACACAGAAAAACGTTTGCTATCGCGGCGCACCCAAAAAGTGTTTGACAAGCCGCTTTTTCCGTGCTAATTTTCAAACAGCAAAAACCATTTTTATTGAGTAAAAATTACTGGCAATGCCTGCTGCATTCGAAACCACCCTCACCACCACCCCAATCATCGCGATTATGCGTGCAAACTCGTCCGATGCGCTCATCGATGCGGGTAAGGCGTTGCACGCAGGGGGCATCTCACTCATCGAAGTGACGCTCACCACACCCGGGGCAGTGCGCACGATCGAAAGCGCGCGCGATACCCTCAGCGATGAGGTAATTTTCGGGGCGGGGTCGGTGCTCGACGCCGAAAGCGCGCGCGCGGCGATCTTCGCCGGGGCGCAGTTCATCGTCACACCGACGGTGAAGGTCGCGACTATCGAACTGTGCAAGCGTTATGGCGTGCCGGTCGTGAGTGGGGCATACACCCCCACCGAAATCCTTACCGCGTGGGAGGCCGGGGCCGATATGGTGAAGGTCTTCCCGGTGAATGTGATGGGGCCAGGGTACATCAAAGCCGTGAAAGCGCCCATGCCACAGCTTAAGCTCGCGGCGGTAGGCGGCATCTCGACCGAGAACCTTGCCGATTACCTTAAGGCCGGGGCCGATGCCCTCGGTGTGGGCAGCACCCTCGTCAACGAGGGGCTACTGGCGGAAGCAAATTTTTCCGAGATTACCCGGCGCGCCGAGGCGATGGTCGTCGCGACGCGCGCGATACGCACAAATTAGGCTTGTTACGAACTGCAATTATTCGAACTATATTTTATTGTTGGACCCAAACATGGCACAGCCACTTCTCGAAATCGACAACGTGACCAAGGTATTCCCCGGCACCACCGCCCTCGACGACGTAAGCTTCGAATTGCTGGCCGGTGAGGTACACGCGCTCGTCGGCGAAAACGGTGCGGGCAAATCCACGCTGATGAACATCATTTCAGGGGTGTTGCAACCCACACGCGGCGATGTCCGCGTGGATGGCGTGCCGGTGAGCTTCGGCAGCCCGGCGGCGGCGCAGGCACAGGGGGTCGGCACGGTGTTTCAGGAGTTGAGCCTTATCCCCAGCCTGAGCATCGCGGAGAACATCTTCCCGAACCGCGCCCCGGCGCGCGCAGGCGGTGTGATCAAATGGCGCGAGATGTACGCGCAAGCGCAGGCCCTCCTCGCACAGTTCGAACTGGAAATCGACGGGCGGACGCTCGTGCGTGATGTAAACGTGACGACCCGCCAAATCGTGGAAATCGTCAAGGCGCTGTCGCTCAACGCGCGCATTCTGCTGATGGACGAGCCGACATCGGCCCTCACGCCCGATGAGGTGTCGCTGTTGTTCCGCGTCATCGGCCAACTGAAGGCCAGCGGCATCGGCGTGGTGTACATCAGCCATCGCATTCCTGAGATTATGGAAATCGCCGACCGTGTGACGGTCCTCCGTGATGGGCAAAAGGTAGGCACCTACCCCATCGACGAGATGACACCCGACCGGATGATCGAGTTGATGGTAGGCCGTGCCCTGACGGACATCTACCCGGACCGCGCCACCGAAACCGGCGCGCCGCTGCTCCAGGCCGACGGCCTGACCGTCGACGGCGCGTTCCACGATGTATCGTTCCAACTGAACCGGGGCGAAATATTGGGCGTCGCAGGGATACTCGGCAGCGGGCGCAGCGAGCTGCTGAAGGCGTTATGCGGGATTACCGCGCTCGACGGCGGGGCGCTTCGGCTACGCGGCAACCCGGTGCGCTTCGGTACCCCGCGCGATGCCTTCGGGGCCGGGTTGGCCTACATGCCCGAGGAGCGCAAAAGCGACGGCCTATTTTTGAAGATGCCGCTCACACAAAACGTCAGCGTGACGCAGTTGCCGCAGTTCGCGCGCATGGGCCTCATGCAACCGCAGGCCGAGGCGGCGACCGCCCAGTCATTCGTACAGCGGTTGGGCATCCGCACTAGCGATGTGATGCAGTTGGTGGGCCGCCTGAGTGGGGGCAACCAGCAGAAGGTGATGTTCAGCAAGTGGTTGGTGAAGCAACCCGACGTGCTCGTCATCGATGAGCCGACGAAGGGCGTCGACGTGGGCGCAAAGGTGGAAATCCACGCGGTGATGCGTGAACTCGCGGAGCAAGGTGTGGGTGTGATCTTCGTGTCGTCCGAGTTGCCGGAAATCATCGGTGTAAGCGACCGCATCATCGTGATGCACAAGGGGCGGCTCGTCGCCGAGGCCGACCCACGCGCCACGACCGAACAGCAGTTGTTGCGGGTGGCGTCGGGCTATACCAACGGCGGATAACACGCCACCGATTTCGCAAAATAGTGTGTTTTTGAACTAGGAATTTACCCAATGGCAGAAACCAACCCCATCGCAGCCCCCAAGGTGAAGCCCAAGCAACGGTCGACGAACCTGCTCGCGACCATCCTTGGCACGCGCGAAATCCCGCTGCTGGTGATCATCGCGATCATCGTCGCGGTGATGTCCTTCCAGAATCCGTTTTACTTTACGGCGGGCAACTTCCGCACGATAGCGATCGGCTTTGCGCCCACCGCGATTATCGTCGTGGGCATGGCGATTTTGCTCGTCTCCGGTGGTTTCGACCTGTCGGTGGGGTCGGTGGTCGCGCTCAGTGGCACCATGGTCGCGCTGCTCATCGACATCGGCACGCCGATACCCATCGGCGTGCTGTTGGTGTTGGTGATGGGCGCGCTCATCGGGTTGGCGAACGGCATGATGGTGACCTATCTCAAGATCAACCCATTGGTGGCGACGCTCGGCACCCTATCGGTGGCACGGGGCATCTCGCTTGTGCTCACACAGGGGCGGTCCGTGCGGCTCCCGTCGGAGTTCGGCTTTGTGGGCGGCGAGCAGTTGCTCGGCATCCCCTACATGGTGCTAATTATGGGGATCATCGTCGTCATCGGCGACCTCGCCCTGCGGCACACGCGCTTTCTACGACAGGTGTACTACATCGGCAGCAACGAAAAATCGGCGCTGCTATCGGGCATCCCGGTGAACCGGATGCGGCTGCTCACCTATATGTTGACGGCGCTGCTCTCCGCGTTGGCGGGGGTACTGCTGGCGAGCCGGTTGCAGGCCGGGACGCCCACGGCAGCCAGTGGCCTGGAACTGCAAGTGCTGGCCGCGGCGGTTATCGGCGGGGCGAGCCTCACCGGCGGCGAGGGCACCGTGCTGGGGGCCTTCCTGGGTGTGGTTTTCGTGGGTGTAATCTCGAACGTGATGACGTTCCTGGCGGTATCGGTGTACTACCAGCAGGTCGTCACGGGCGTTATTTTAATCGTCGCGGTGGCTATCGACATGATTATCCGCCGCTCCACTGGCTAATGTGGCTCACGCGCACGTAATTTTTTGTTACCCAAAAAGGAGTTTGTTATGACGAAGCGTGTATCTCGTAGAGACTTTTTGCAGAAGAGCGCCCTCGCAGGCGTGACGGGCCTCGCGGCGGCGCGTGGCTTCGGCCCGGCCCGTACGGCTGCCGCCCAGGGCGACCAGGAATATGTGTACCTCTCCATCGTGACACAGGTGCCGTTCTGGATCGATCATCAGAACGCGCTGAACGACGCCGGTGAGAACCTCGGCGTACGCACGACCTTCACCGGCCCGGTGGACTTCGATGTGGCTGGGCAGGCCCGCCAACTCGATGAGATCATCGTGCGTCGCCCGGCGGGCATCATCATCTTCCCCGGCGACGCCGACACGATGGCCCCCGGCATCGACCGCGCCATCGAAGCGGGCATCCCCGTGGCGACGGTCATCAGCGATGTACCGACCAGCCGCCGCCTCATGCACATCGGCATCGACGGCTTCAATGCGGGGCGCGTGGGTGGCGAAATGCTCGCGGAGCAAATTGGCGGTGAGGGCAAGGTCATCCTCGGCTTCTTCCCCTCCCCCAACGTCATTTCCCGCGTCGACGGCTATAAGTCCATCTTCGCAGAGCGTTACCCCGGCATCGAAGTGGTGGAAGAGGTGGACGACCGTGCCGACCCGGCCTTCGCGCCGACGGCCTACGCCCAGGCGCTACAGGCCAACCCAGATGTGATCGCCATCGGCGGGACGGACGGCGACAGCGGCAAGGGTGCGGCCCAGGCCGTGCGCGAACTCGGCCTCGAAGACCAGGTCACCATCGTGGCGATGGACCGCAACGAGGACATGCTCGATGAGATCGACGCGGGCGTGATTTACGGCTCGGTCGTGCAGAAGAGCTACACCGAGATGTACACCGCCGTGAACATGCTCTACTGGCTGGCGAACGATCTGCTGAAGGTCGTGCCGGACCCGGCAGGTGCCGGGCTAAACATTTTGCCGGAGAACATCGAGACGGGTGTGTTCACCGTCACTGCGGAAAACGTCGCGCAGTTCCGCCAGTCGTAGGTTTTTACGAGATACGGCCTACGGTGTTGCCGATATACTGGACGCTTTGGTCGAAAAAACAGCCACAAGGAAACGATAACCGTGTCTTCTTCCAAAGCGGGCAAAGCAGGCAAAGCAGGCAAAGCGGGCAAAGCAGATAAGGCCGGGCGCTACCAGATTCGCTCGTTGGACCGGGGGATTACCGTCCTCTCGGTCCTCTCGGACGGCAAACCGCGCACGCTGGTCGAACTCAGCGACGAAATATCGCTCAACAGCAGCACCGTATTCCGTATTCTCAGCACCTTATCGACGCACCAGTTTGTGCAGCGCGACGCGGGCACCGGGCGCTACACGCTGGGCCTAGCCTGCCTCGAACTCGCGCGCAGCTACCAGGCCAGCGACCCGATACGGCACCTCGCCATCGAAGAGTTGGAGGCGCTGCGCGACCTCACCTCGGAGACGGTGCACCTCGCGCGGCTCGACCGCATGGAGGTGGTGTACATCGAGAAGCTGCAAGGGCTGCACGCCATCAGCTTGATGTCGTCGGAGGTGGGCGGGCGTTTACCGGCCTACTGCACCGGGCTGGGCAAGGCGCTCATCGCCTACCGCGACCCGGAGACCGTACACGCCTATTACGCCGAGCACGGGATGCCGAAAATCACCGAGACGACGATCACCGAGCCAGACGACCTGCTAGCCCAGATGAACGACATTCGGCAAACGGGCTACGCGCTCGACATCGGTGAGCGTGAACCGGAGGTGCGCTGCGTGGCAGTGCCCATCTATGGGTTGGATGACGCGGTCGTCGCGGCGATTAGCGTCAGCGGGCCGGTGAGCCGCATCGGCGATGTGGCCCAGAACACCGAACTCATCGAGCGGACGCTGCAAACCGCCCGCACGATTACCACCCGTTTGGGCGCGCGGCAAGACCATTACAGCCTGAACAACACGAAATAACGGACGCAACTTCAAGGAAGAGAGAGCATATGAGCAAGGTCATCCACGAGCGGGGACCCGCGCCGGACCCCGAAATCCTCGCCGGGTACCAGGAACTGCTGAAAATCTACAGCCCATCGTGCGTGGTCGCCGATAGCCAACAACGCGCCGGGGTGATGCACAGTTACATCAAACCGTTAGACCACACCATGCGTTTCGTCGGCCCGGCGCTGACGGTGCAACTGGAACCTGGTAACCAGGTCGATGCGCTAGACGCGCTGAAGGTCGCCGAGGCGGGCGATGCCATCATCGTCGATGCGGCGGGCGAAACCGAAACGTCCATCTGGGGTGGGTT
This sequence comes from uncultured Anaerolineaceae bacterium, assembly GCA_964434365.1. Taxonomy (GTDB): domain Bacteria; phylum Chloroflexota; class Anaerolineae; order Aggregatilineales; family Phototrophicaceae; genus CAYSVE01. The sequence continues at coordinate 13,017 of CAYSVE010000009.1, forward strand.
GATGAGCGGCCTGTGCAAGCAGAAGGGTGTGGTCGGCGCGGTGATCGATGGCAGTATGCGCGACACCGACGAAACCCGCGACATCGGCCTGCCGGTGTTCGCCAAGGGGATTGTGCCGCGCAGCACGCACACCCCCTATAGCAAGCGCATGGAGCCGATTACTATCAATGGGGTGATACAGTGCGCGGGCGTCGTCGTGAAGCCCGGCGACATCGTGCTCGGCGATGAAATCGGCGTGGTGGTCGTTCCGCTGGAAAACGCCGCCGACGTGCTGAAGGCCGCGCAGGACCTCGCGGAAAACGAAGAGAAGACGCGCGCCCTCATCAAAGAGGGGAAGACCGTCGACGAATTGCTGGAAATCTTCGGGCGGCTGTAACGCCGACCCCACCCGAACGAAAGGGAACCCGACTATGAGCGTGATCGAAATCCGCGACGACCGCATGAAGGATATCGTCGCCCCTGACGTGGAACTCGGCAGCATCTCCGACGAGTTCGTCTTCACCGAAGGGCCGATCTGGAATCCGCATGACAATACGCTGATCTTCAGCGACATCAAGGGCAACACGATGTACAAGTGGCACGAGGCGACCGGCGTCGAGGTCTTCCGCAAGCCGAGCAACATGGCGAACGGCAACTTCTACGACCGGCAAGGGCGCATCCTCACCTGCGAGCACGCCACGAGCCGTGTCACCCGCACCCACCCCGATGGCTCGTACGAAATCCTCGCCACCCACTACGACGGCAAGGAACTCAACAGCCCCAACGACATTGTCGTCAAAAGCGACGGCAACATCTACTTTACCGACCCGATGCCGGGCCGCACGGCCATGTACGGCATCGAGCGTGAACCGGATTTGCCGTTCCGTGGGGTGTACCGGCTGAACGCCGACACCAAGGCTCTCACGCTGCTGGTCGATGACTTCGAGTTGCCGAACGGGCTGTGCTTCAGCCCCGATGAAAGCCAACTGTACGTCAACGACACGGCGAACGTGCACATCCGCGTGTTCGATGTGAAGGACGACGGCACTATCGACGCGGAAAACGGGCGGGTGTTTGCCGAACTTACCGGCGACCTGGAAGGCTACGCCGACGGCATGAAGTTCGACAGCGCGGGGAACTTGTTCTCGGCGGGGCCGGGTGGCGTACACATCCTCACGGGCGATGGCACCGCCCTGGGCGTGATTCTCATACCGCAGCCACCGACGAACTTCAACTGGGGCAGCGACGACCTGCAAACGCTGTTCATCACGGCGGGGACGACCGTGTACACCGTTCGGCTGAAGGTGCCGGGCCGCACACCGAACTTCTAGCGAGCCGTGCCGTGTGCAGGGTCAGTCATGTCGGTTGGGGTCGTGGGCGCAAAAACGGTGGCCCGACGCCGTGAATTTGTTCGTGGGCAATCGTTGTAGGGGCGGGGCATGGCCTCGCCCGCCCAAAACGGGAGCACCTATGTGCTCCCCTAACCCAACAATCGATCTTCAAGCGATTTGCGTGCGACAAATAGAACGATTATTGGAAATGAAACCGGAGTTAACACCATGAGATTAGAGAACAAGGCCGCCATCGTTACCGGGGCCGCGAAGGGCATCGGCTGGGGCATCGCCACCGTGCTCTCGAAGGAGGGCGCGAAGGTTGCTGTGGTGGACTGGGACGGCGACGGTGCGAAAAAAACCGCCGAGGAGATCAACGCGAACGGCGGCGAGGCCATCGCGGTGACGTGCGATGTCTCCAACGAGGAGCAGGTAAAGGCCATGGTGCAGGCGACCAAGGACGCCTTCGGCAAAATCGACATCCTCGTGAACAACGCTGGCATCGGCGTGTACTCCCCGGTCACCGAAACCGAAAGCGAAGACTGGGACCGCGCGCTATCGGTGAACCTGAAGGGCGTGTTCTTGTGCAGCAAGTACGCCATCCCTCATTTGCAGGAGGCCGGTAGCGCCGCCATCGTGAACGTGTCGTCGGTGCATGCGGCGGCCAACGTAAACGGCACCTCGCCCTACGCGGCATCGAAGGGTGGCGTAACGGCCCTCACCCGCGCGATGGCGATGGACTACGCCCCCGCGATCCGCGTGAATTCGGTTGCGCCGGGCTGGGTGCTCACCCCACTTATCCAGGGCATCTTCGATAGCTACGACGACCCTGCCGGCCAGCAGGCCCTTGTGGAAAGCCGCCAGGTGATGAAGCGCATTGGGCGTCCCGAGGACATCGGCCATGCGGTGGCCTTTTTGGCCAGCGACGAGGCCTCGTTCATCACCGCGACGCAGCTTTTCGTGGACGGTGGCCTCACCGGGCAGCTCGAAAGCTGGTAGGGCCAGGAGCCGGTTGTGACTTCGAATGGAAGTTCACGCGTCGACATCGCCCACGACGACCTGACCCCGCTCCAGGGCGGCGGCCCGGCGTTCGTCACCTTCGGTGAAACGATGCTGCGCGACACCCCCGCCGATAAGCAGCGCCCGCAGGCCACGCGCCTCGTCGACGTGTCGTTGGCGGGCAGCGAATACTCGATTGCGGTGCTGCTCGCGCGGATGGGGGTGCCGTCGGGTTATGTCACGCGATTGCCCGATAACCCCTACGGCTGGATGCTGCACGACGACGCACGCAGCCACGGCATCGACGCGGACGGGTTCGTGTGGGCACACGCTGCCGAGTCGTTCGGGCGCTACATCTACGAGCCGGGGCGTAGCCCGCGTGCGGGACGGGTGTGGTATCAGCGGATGCACTCCGCAGCCAGCCGCCTCGATGCAGGCATGGTCGATTGGGCACACCTGCTGCGCGACTGTCGGCTACTTCACGGCTCGGGTATTTCGTTTGGGTTGGCGGTCCACAGCGCCTACGAGCGCAACTACCTGCTGCATGCCTTCGGCGAAGCGATGGCGAACAAGCCTGCGTCGTGCCTCGTCGGCATGGACTTCAACTTCCGCTCCACATTGTGGACGAAACAGCAATGTACCGACGTGATGGGTCCGCTGCTGGAAGCCCACACCGACGTGCTCATCACCTCGGTGTATGACATGGCCGGGCACTTCGGCGTCGGCGCGGGGCGCTACAGCGCCGCCGACATCAACAACGGGCAGATGGGTGACCTGCACGATGACGATCTGCGCGCTTTCGGCAAGGCTGTCACCAGCCGCTTCGGCCTAAAGGTGGTTGCGATGACGATGCGCCGGTCGATCACATCGGAGGAGCATGAGTGGGAGGCGGCGGCGGTCAATGCCGATGGCGACCTGTATCGCACCCAGGTACCACGTCGCATTCTGCTACAGGACCGCCTCGGCGGCGGCGATGCGTGGAACGGTGGGTTCTACTACGGCCTGTTGACGAGCGGCCACGGGGTCGACGGCCTGGCAAAGGGCGTGTGCGTGGGCGATGCGGCGACGGCGCTTAAGCAAACGCTGATGTTCGACTTGCCGCTACTCCGCCGCGATGAGATCGGCGAGATGTTGCGCGCAGGTGCCTCGGCAACCGCGCGGACGGTTCGCTAAATCATACCGTAGAGCAAACCCGAAAGGGGGTGAGGCCAACGCAAGGCACACGTAGTGTAGGTTTCATCAATATCAAAAACGATTCGACCGTAAACTTAGATTCTATGGAGAAAAATCATGCGTACTTGTATTCGTACTCTGGCAGTCGTGCTCACCGTTTTGGTGGTCGCCGCTGTGGCAGTGCCGGTAGCACTCTTCGCCCAGGATGCACCCAGTTACACCACCCAACCGCTCGCCGAAGGCGTCCAGGCCGACTGCGCCGCCCTCAGTGCCAGTGTCGAGGGCGCGACCATCGCTTACATGCCCCCGGCAACCGAATTCAACTACTACATGGCCATCGGCGCGGGTATCGAATCCGCCGCTGCCGAAGAGGGCCTCGACACCTTCATGCTGGCCCCGCAAAGTGGCTCGGACATCGCCGGGCAGATGGGCATGATCCAGGACGTGCTGACGCAGGACGTCGACGCGATCATCCTCGGCACCCACGATGAAAATGCGGCAGCCCCGCTAATCGAGCGGGCCGTGGAGAGCGGTGTGGCGGTCTTCATTGTAAACAGCGACATCCCGAACTTCCCGACGCCGATCCACGGTGTGGTGGGCTATAGCCAACGTACCGGCACCTACGAACTCGGCCTGTTCGCGGCGGGTGCTGTGGGTGGTGCGGCCAAGGTCGGCGTGCTCGAAGGCCAGCCGGGCTACCACTCCACCGAGCGCATCGAAGGTTACCTTGAGGCCTTCGAATCGTTCCCGGGTATGGAAGTCGTCGCCAGCCTGCCCACCGAGTGGAATGTCGAAACCGGCAACACGGCCATGATGGACCTGTTGCAGGCCAACCCGGAAATCGAAGTTGTGGTGACCGCCAATGACTATATCGCCATCGGTGCGGCGCGCGCCGCGCAGGCCCTTGGCCGCGATGACGTGCTGATTTTCGGTAATGACGGTGACACCACCGGCCTCGAAGACATCGCCGAGGGTCGCGTCGAGGCGACGGTCAACACGACGCCGTACGTGATGGGTGAAATCGCGGTCGACGCCGTGGTGGACTGCCTCAACGGCTCGTACCCCGGCGGCTGGGTCGAGACCCCGACTGTGGTCGTCAACGAAGCGAACGTGCTGGAGTACATCTGCCAGCCAGATACGCTGTTCCCGCCGCTTGCTGGCGAGTACACCTGCGAGTAACGGTCGACCAGCGGTAAGGCGGTAGGCGCACCCGCGCGCCCCAAAGGCCGCAGCGGACGCGCGACAGCGCGTTCCTACAATTCGAATGAATTGGAGGAGCACCCTCCGGGTGCCCGCTGCGGCCCCTACCGCCCAAACGAAACGCCCTTGCCGAAAACGTGAGCAGGGGCCGACCTCCGTCACCCACAGCCAAACACGGCAAGGAACACACAAATCATGAACGACATCCTGTGGGAACTACAAGACATCACCAAGTCGTTCCCCGGCGTGCAGGCTCTCAAAGGCGTGAGCATCACCATCCGCACCGGCGAGGTGCATGCGCTGCTGGGCGAAAACGGCAGCGGAAAATCCACGCTCATCAAGTGCATTGCGGGCGTGCATCAACCGACGAGCGGCACCATGCGCTGGCAGGGCCAGCCGGTGAGCTTCCAGCACCCGCTCGATGCGCGCACCCACGGCGTCGCAACGATCTTTCAGGAGTTTTCGCTCGTGCCGACGCTAACCGTTGCCGAGAACATTTTCCTCGGTCGGCAGCCGCGGCGCGGCAACCTCGTCGATTGGGCGGCGATGTCGCGGCAAACGATCGACCTGCTGCGCGAACTCGAGGTGACCATCGACCCCGAAACGCGCGTCCGTGACCTGTCGGTCGCAGAGCAGCAACTCGTCGAAATCGCAAAGGCCATTTCGCTCGATTCGACGCTGCTGATTATGGACGAACCCACCGCCGCCCTTGGCCTCGCCGAAACCGAGCAACTGATGGCGCTCATCAAACGGTTGACGGCGCAGGGCAAGGCGATTCTGTACATTTCGCATCGGCTGGATGAAGTCTTCAAGGTGGGCGATGTCGTCACAGTGCTGAAGGACGGCAACCTCGTTGCGTCGCGCCCGGTCGGCGACCTTAAGATGGACGATGTCGTCCAGATGATGGTCGGTCGTGACCTCGAACAACACTACCCGAAGGTACGCAATGTGCAGGACGACGCCGAACCGCTCTTGCAGGTCCGTGACCTGTACACCGAAAACGGCGTTAACGGCGTCAGCTTCGAGGTGCGCCCCGGCGAGGTGTTCGGCCTGGGGGGGATGGTCGGTGCTGGCCGTACCGAAATCGCCCGCGCGCTCTTCGGTGTGGATAACGTCACAAACGGCGAAATTCGGCTGAACGGAGCGCCCGTGAACATCGCGTCGATTACGGGCGCAATCGAACACGGCATCGGCCTGATACCGGAAAACCGCAAATCCGACGGCCTGTTCTTCAACTTCGATGCTGCGCCGAACATCACTGTGTCCAGCCTTAAGGCGCTGGTGAGTGGCTGGTTCATGCGGCTGGGCAAGGAGCGTGGCATCGGCCAACAGTATATCGACACACTCAGCATCACCCGCACGGCGATGGACCGCAGCGTGCAGTTCCTCAGCGGTGGCAACCAGCAGAAAGTCGTGATTGCGCGCTGGCTATATTCGCAGGCGCGCGTGCTGCTGCTCGATGAACCCACGCAGGGCATCGATGTGGGCGCGAAGCTCGATGTGTACAACGTCATCAACGATTTGACGGCGCAAGGCCATGCCATCGTGTTGATAAGTTCCGACTACCCGGAACTCATCGCCATGAGCGACCGCATCGCGGTGGTGCGCGACGGGCGCATTTTGCACGTCGAAGACGCCCGCACGATGACCGAATACAAGTTACTGTCTATCGCGTCGGGCGCAAGCGCCGAGGCCTAGTGGCCTTGCTTCGCTCGCCTGCGGCCCAAAACAATTTTATCGAATATGGAGTAATTTCTTCTTATGGCAAGGTTTTTTCGTTCCACGCTGGCCGGGCCGCTGGTGGCACTGGTGCTCGCGTCGGTGTTGGTGAGCCTCTCGACCGACCGCTTTTTGACAGGCGGCAACCTTTCGAATGTCGCGCTGCAAGTGAGCAGTGTCGCGGTGGCGGCCATCGGCGCGACACTCGTGATCCTCACCGGCGGCATCGACCTCTCGCCCGGTGCGACCGTCGCGCTGACGAGTTGCACCCTCGCGATCCTCGCGAAAAATTGGGGCCTTCCCATCGAACTCGCCATCGTGCTGACGTTGCTGTTGGGCGCGGTGTTGGGTGGCTTCAACGGCCTGCTGAGCACCTACGGACGCATTCCCTCGTTCGTGGTTACGCTGGCGACCTTCACAGCCTACCGGGGTATCGCCTTTTTGATAACCGGTGGCTCACCGATTTTCTCCATCTCCCCGCGCCTTGAGCCGATGTTCTACGGGGAGGCGTTGGGCCTGCCACTGCCGCTGTACTACGTGGTCGTGCTCTATGTCGTGACGCTGGTGTTTTTGCGCTACACCGTGATTGGCCGCTCGGTGTATGCCGTCGGCGGCAACGAGGCCGCCGCGCGCCTGTCTGGCATCAAAGTGGACCGCGTGCGACTGATCGTGTTTACCATCGCCGGGGTGATGTCCGCGCTGGCGGGGGTCCTCACCACGGCCCGCCTCGATTCCGGCTCGCCGAATTACGGCGCCGGGCTGGAACTCCAGGCGATTGCGGCAGCGGTTATCGGCGGGGCGAGCCTCACGGGCGGCTACGGCAGCATCATCGCGACGCTCTTCGGTGCGCTGACGGTGGCCGTGGTGCAAAACGGCCTCAACCTCAACCGGGTGCCGTCGTCGTGGCAAGAGATCACGCTCGGCACGATTATCGTGCTGGCCGTGGGCGTGGATATGTGGCGCAACACGATCAGTCATCGGGTGGGTAAATTGTTCGCGGGCGGCGCATCGGCGGGTGGCAAACCCAAACGAGACCCGCAACCGTAGCCTAACCAGCGCCGAAATACAGGCAGCAGTGCAAAAACTGGTGTTCATCGGCGGGGGTGCAGGGGCGCAGGCGAGACACAGACTAGCCCGCGCCCACTTGCCCACCACATTACTCGAATGATTGTTACCCATCGTGAAAGGACTTTGACACAACCATGTACGTGCAGGGACGAAAGAACGGCTGCAAGGTCAGCCTAGATTACACCTACAAAGGGATGCGCGTCGCCTATTTGGAAAACGACGCCGTGCGCGTCGGCGTACTGCTCGACAAAGGCAGCGACATCTTCGAATTTGTGTACAAACCGCGCGACACCGACTTCATGTGGCACGCGCCCATACCGCTGCGGAAGCCCTTTACCGCCACCAGTGCCCTCCCCGAAGGCGCTTTCCACGACTATTACTACGGCGGCTGGCAGGTCGTGCTGCCCTCTGCCGGGTGGGCCTCGGAGCCGTACATGGGCACCTTCCAGGGCCTGCACGGCGAAGCCTCGCTGCTGCCCTTTGAGGCCCGCCTCATCGAAGACACCCCGCAGCAGGTGAGTATTCACCTCTCGACGGCGCTGTACCGCACCCCGCTGGCTTTCGAGCGCACACTCACGCTGAAGCAGGGCGTACCGGCGCTGTTCATCACCGAAAAGCTGACGAACCAGGCCGAGATGGAATTCGGCGTGATGTGGGGTCAGCACCCGGCCCTTGGCCCGCCCTTCCTCGACGAAAACTGCGTCGTGAGCGCCCCTGCTACCAAGGCCGAGGTACTGGCCTACCACGATAACGGCCTGTGGGACCCCGAAGGCGATTACGACTTCCCGATGGTGAAAAACCGCCGCACGGGCGAAGACCAGGACGTCACCCAGGTGCTACCGAAGGATACGCGCTCCGTCGATGTGGTGTTCTTCAAGGAGTTAACTGCGGGGTGGTATGGCCTCACGAACACCGCGCAGGAACTCGGCGTGGGCATGGCCTGGGATCATGACTTGTTTAAATACCTGTGGATGTGGCAGGTGTACGGCGGCCACACCGACTACCCGTGGTATGGGCGCACCTATAACATCGCGTTGGAGCCGTTCACGAGTTACCCGCCAGCGGGCATCAAAAATGCCATCGACAATGGCACCGCGTTGATGATGCAACCGTCACAGGTCATCGAGACGGACATGGTGATGGTGGCCTACGAGGGCAGCGGCGTTAACGGCGTGAGCCTCGACGGCAGCGTGAGCTAAACGTTGCTGCATGGACGGGGCACCCGGAAATGCCCCGTCCCCATAACGTACTGTGTGCTAGGCCTCGTCGCCGGGCGCAACTTTGATCGTCGCGAAACGGCGGCTGAGTTCCGGTTCGGCATTTTGCAGCCGACGCGGCGGCAACCCGCGCAGCACCATCTCCATATCATCGACGACCATTTCGCCGATTTCCCACAGCCCTTCCTTCACCGACCCCGCCCGATGCGCGGACAACACCGCGTCGTCGGCCTGCCGAATGGGATGGTCTGCGTGGAGGGGTTCGGTGGGCAGCACATCGGTCGCCAGCTTGAAGCGCCCCGCCTGCACAAGCTCCGTCGCCGCATCGAAGTCGATGACGTGCGCGCGGCTCATCAATACGAGGACTGCGCCCGGCTGCAATAGTTCCAGCTTTTCGCGCGAGAGCATCGCCTGGTTGTTGATCGTCGGCGCGGCCAGCACGAAAATCACACGGTTGTTGCGCATCAACTCGTCCAGCGAAACGGGCATTACGCCCTGTCGACTGAGGTAGCCGTCGCCCAACCACGGGTCGTACGCCGAAATGGTCACGTTGAACGGGTCTAGCAGCGGCTTGAGGGCGCGCGCGATATTGCCGTAACCGATGATGCCCACGGGTTGGTCGAAGAGCATGAACGTTGTTTTGTTGCCGTCGTGCAGGTAGATTTCCTCGCCCGTGCGGAACAGCCGGTCGCCCAGGGTGACTTCGCGCGCGGCGGCGAGCGCCATCGCCAGCGACATCTCGGCGACCTGCCGCGCAAACGACGGCGCGACACTGAGCACCCGGATGCCGTTTTGCAGGCAATACTCATAGTTTATCGTCTGCGGGAAGGCCCCCGTCACATCGAAGATAGCGCGCAGCTTTTTCGCCTGCTGGACCACATCGCCATAGCGCCAATCGCTGCAAATGATCGCCTCGGCATCGGGCAGGGCGGCAAGGAATTCGTCCTGCGGCATCGGTTCGTCCTTGCCCCACACGATGTTCGCGAGGTCGTACAGGCGGTCGCGGTCTGCCGGGGAGAAGATTTCGTCCATTTGCCGAAAGTTCGGGTCGAGTATCACGGTCGGTTTCATGGTTCGCAGCTCCATTTTGGTGCGTGTTGCGCAGGTACAATAAATGCAAAAGAGGATACCACAATGGGTACCCTCTCGATGTATGCTGCGATGGGGGTGCCTGCAAAGTGAAGCTTACGCGCGCTCGGCTTCAAGGTCTTCCATCACAAGGTTCGGGGTGGCGCGGCGGATGCGCTCGGCCATTTCGTGCATAATCTGCAAAGCGAAGGTGGGCGTCTCCTGCACGAGGAAGATGAAACGGTCCTTGTTGACCTCGACCAGCTTGCAGTTTGTGCTCGCGATGGCTTCGGCAGCGCGCAGCTTCTTATCGATGAGCGCCATTTCGCCGAAGTAGTGGCCCGGCCCGCATACTTCGAGCAGTTGACCCTCGAGCATAATGTTGACTTCGCCCTCGCGGACGGCGTACATGATGTGACCCGGCGTGGCGGCATCGAAGATTTTCTCGCCGGCCTTGAACTCGACGCAGTCGGTCACGTTCTTGAGGTAATCGATCGGCATGGTGTGTCTCTCTCACTCTTCGTCGATGGGTTCGCGCTTGCCGCAAGTGCTCTCTCATTTCACTTGCGCACGCAAGCACCCTCACAGTACGCCCGGGTTGTGGACAACTGATGGAGAAACCCCGTCCAATTGTGGATAACCCCTGAAGATGCAGCGGCTTTTACGGTGTTTTTGCGAGGGGTGCATCGCGGCGATATGCGCCCATTTATGTTAGGATTAGTAATATCCTCGCGATTTACCCCCAAAAAAAGTTTGGAGTACTACCCTTATGTTTTTAGAGTCCCTGGTGCAAGTCGACGACTATCGTCAGTTCGTCACAGGAGAAACCATCGACCGCATCCACAGCAAGGCCGATGCTCTGCGCGGCCAACGCGTCGTTCATATGAATTCGACGTATTACGCGGGTGGGGTCGTGGAAATTCTCTCCTCGATGACCATATTGATGAACCGCCTTGGCATCAATACCGAGTGGCGGTTGCTGCGCGGCACCCCGGCCTTCTTCGAGGTAACGCGGGAGATGCACGACGCGCTACAAAATGGTGATATGGACATGACCGAGGAGAAAAAACAGGTTTATAAGCAGGTCATTTTCGAAAACGCCTACCGCAACAACCTGGACCACGATGCGGTGTTTATGCACGACCATCACACGATGGGCATGGTGGAGCACTATCGTAAGCGTGGCCCATGGATTTGGCGCTGCCACCTGGACCTCACCGCCCCGCACCCCGATGTCATCGAATTCATCAAACCCATGGCCGAGCAGTTCGATGCGACGATGTGCATTCTCGAAAAATACAAGCAGGACTTCAATGTGCCGCAGTTTGCTATTATGCCGGCGATAGACCCGCTGAAGCCCAAACATGCCGAGATGACCCAGGACGAAATCCTGGCGAAGCTGGACGAATACGACATCCCGACGGACCGCCCCATCGTGACGCAGATTTCGCGCTTCGACCAATGGAAGGACCCGCACGGCGTGGTCGATGCGTTCGACATTGCGCGGAAAGCGGTCGACGCGACGCTGGTGATGCTGGGCAACAAACCCTCCGACGACCCTGAGGAAAATGAACTTCTGGACCGGTTGCGCGACCGCGCAGACGACCGCGTGATGGTCATCCTTGGCACCGATGGTGCCCTGGTGAACGCGCTGCAACGCCATGCCACCGTCGTGTTGCAGAAGTCCATCCGCGAGGGTTTCGGCCTCACGGTCAGCGAGGCCCTATGGAAGGGCACCCCCGTCATCGGCGGCAATGCGGGCGGCATCCCCATGCAAATCGACCATGGTGTGAACGGCTACCTGGTGGATACCGTGGAACAGGCCGCGCAGTACATCATCGACCTCGCGAGCGACCCGGACAAAGCCGCCGAGATGGGGTCGAAGGGCCGCGAAAGAGTACGCGAGCAGTTCTTGCTCACCCGCTTGCTCGAAGACCACCTCGACCTGCTGGGCAGCTTCGAGCCACACTTCACCCCCAGGCAATAACTACTCGTTCGGTTAGTCTTTTGTCGCGGGGGTTTGTCCTTAGCTATAATGCGTGCGCGCTTTGTAGTACCGACAATAAGCAAGCGAGAGGGCCAACCCCGCGATGACCGACCTGTTTACGCCACCGCGTTACTTCAAGAATGTCCCGTTCCACCGCCATACCGACCGCGCCGTCGGCTGGCTAGAGTTGTTCTACGACCTTGTGTACGTGGCAACGCTCATCCAAATCGGCAACTTCCTCAGCGATAACACCAACTGGCTGGGCTTCGGCCAGTTCATCGTGCTGATGGCCGTGGTGTGGTGGGCCTGGACGGGCGAGACGTTCTACCAGAACCGTTACTTCGTCGACGACTGGTTACACCGCGTGCTCGTCTTCAGCCAGATGTTCGCTATCGCCAGCATCGGCATCACCGTCAGCCGGGCCTTCGGCGACTTATTTGTCCAGTTCACTATCGCCTACGTGATCACGCGGCTGATATTGGTGCTGATGTACGTGCGCAGTGCCATTTACCATCCCGAAAGTCGCTTGTTCAGCCTGGCCTACGTGTTCGGCTTCAGCCTGGGCATCGCCATCTGGCTCGGCTCGCTGTTTTTGCCGGGGGGCCTGCACTGGGTCGGGTGGCTGGTGGGCATCAGCTTCGAACTTGCCGTGCCCCTAACGCCGTGGGTCGCGAAGCACCGCGTGCAATGGGGGGCCGACCTACACCACCTTACCGAGCGTTACGGCATCTTCACGATTATCGTGTTGGGCGAGAGCTTCGTGAAAATCCTCGACGATGCGCAGGGTGCCCAGCTGACAATCCCGATGCTGTACTTTAGCGTGTTTGGCCTCATCGTGGTGTACTCGCTGTGGTGGCTGTACTTCGAAGACACCGCGAGCAAACTGCCGGACATCAGCAACAATCGGAAGGGCGTGGCGTGGGTGTATGGCCACCTGCCCCTGGCGATTAGCCTGGTCGCATTCGGCGTGGGCGCGAAGAAGGTTTTCGGCTACACCGTAGACCATGTGGGCGATGCGCTTAACCCCAGCTATCGCATTTTGTACACCGGGGCTATCGTGACTTACCTGGTGGCGCTGGCGCTCATCGACTATGGTTTGGACGACGACCGCACAACCGAAAAACAGGCGAATGAGGCCATTACCCATCTCGTGGCGGCGGGTATCATCGGTGTGTTCGGGTTTTTCGTAAGTGGGGTAACCGCCAACCAGTTCATCACCGTTATTTCGATCGTGATGCTCGTGCAAGTCGGCATCAGCATTCGCCTGTCGGTACGTGCGGCGGGCAACGAGCATGCGCACCCACCTGCCACCGACGAGGCAACACCCGAACCCGGCGTGCCCCTTAGCTGAGCAAGCTTGCCTTCCGAGCAACTGTGGGTATGATACGTGCTAATCCACAGTTGCAAACTCATCAAGAATGCGAGATACGACCGATGCAGGCAGCAAGAATTCTCGAACCCCTGAAGACCGATGTAGCGACGCTGGACGAGCCGCCCGTCGGCCCAGATGACGTGAAAATTCAAGTGAGGGCGGCGGGCATCTGCGGCACGGATATTCACATCCTCAAGGGTGAGTACGCCCTGGCGCGCTTCCCGATGGTGCCCGGCCACGAGTTCAGCGGCGAAGTGGTGGAAGTGGGCACCAACGTGACGCGCTACAAACCCGGCGACCGCGTCACCGCCGACCCGAACATCCCGTGCAACCGCTGCGAAAACTGCCAGCGCAACCAGCCGAACCAGTGCCTCAACCTGAAGGTTATCGGCGTGACGCGCGACGGGGCCTTCGCCGAGTACGTCACCGCGCCGGAGGCGGTCGTGTTCCCCATCGGCGATTTGTCGTACCGGCTGGCAGCACTCATCGAGCCTTTGGCGTGTGTGGTGTGGGGGTTGCAGCGCGTGCAAATTCAGGCGGGCGACCGGGTGCTGGTGTTCGGGGCTGGGCCGATGGGCTGTATGCTGGCGCAGGCTGTGGGTGTCGCGGGCGCTTCCGTCGTCGATATCACCGATGTGGTGCCGTGGCGCTTGTCCGTCGCCGAAGAGATGGGCGTGAGCCACGCCTTGCTCAGCGACGACTTGCCGAACCACGTCAAGCAAACCACACCGCAGGGCTACGACGTCGTGGTGGATGCCTCCGGCGTGCCCGCAGTCATAGCGCAGACCTTAGCGTACGCCCGCCCACGCGGCAAAATATGGGTTTTCGGTGTCGCGCCAGATAACGCCACGGCGCCCTTCAGCCCATACGACGTGTTCCGCAAGGACCTGTCGATAATCGGCAGCTTTGCGGTAAACCGCACCTTCAACGAGGCGATCATGATGATCAACAGTGGCAAGCTGAACCTGGAGCCGCTGGTGAGCCACGAGTTACCCATCGCCGAGTTCCAGAACGGGCTGCAACTGGCCCAAAGCGACCCGCAACGCATGAAGGTGCAGTTCAATATGGCGTAGGGTGGCGGGCTAGCTTGTCGCCACTTGTGTACACACAAAACGGAAACGCCGCTTGCCCTCGGGCGTCGTGTGCACCTCAAACCGGCAGTGACGCAACTCGACATTCGTGTTTGCGCCGCTGCCGCCACCGCCCTGCGGGACGACCGTCGGGGCGACACGCAACGCGCTGATGAACAGCCGCTTGTCTGCGAAGATCGCCAAGCTAGGATGCTTAGCGATTGCCTCGGCCAGCTTATCGAACAACAGACTATCCGTACTGGGGGTGTCTTCCGTCGGCTCGTCGGCAGTCATTTCCTCGATGACGAAGCCGCTATACCAGCCAAGGACGTTGTACGCCTCCTTGTTGACGACCGTCATCAGGTCCGTCGTGATGGTTTCTAGTTGTTCCTCGGTCTTGTCGTACTCTCTAGGCGCTTTTTGCTCGTACACGGTTGCTTACTCCGTTGCTACGCTGTGTTGTTGGATGACGATATGCGATTGTCGGTCGTATCTGCGGTGCGTTCGCCGCATGGGTCGTAGCCGTGGATTGCCCACAGCACAATAAAGGTGGTGGCCCCTGCAAAAATCGGCAGGCCATCCTGGACGAACCATGCACCGCCTGCTAGCACAAGGATGAACGCCCCCGTCCGCCACAGTTGCGATTGTGTGAACGAGGGCCGGGCGCTGGCAGGCTGGAAGAGGCTGAAGGCAATCTCCGGCGCGACGACGGTACTGGCCCCCGCAAGGATGGTAAACATGAACACGCCACCGAGAAGGTCGCCCATGTCGTACTGCGAGACGTACTGCGTCGTGAACCACGTGCCGAAAATGATCCCGACGACGAGCGCGACCAGTCCACGAATACCGAGTTGGCAATAGGCGGTCTGTCGGCTAGACGGCAGTGCGGTTACCTGCGACACAGGGAGATTGGGCCGTGAATCGGTGGATTCCGCCTGGATCAGCTCGATGATTGCACCGACACGGTCGCGCTCGACCAAGCCACACAACTCGGCGAATTCGTGCAGCAGCACGACAACCGCCAGTTCGCCAGTGTGCAAGTAACCGTACTCATCGACCAGGTCCACCAGGTGTGCGCTGAACGCACGCGAACTCCCGCCCCACTTCACCTGGTTGAGCAGTTCCTGCTCTCCCTGAAAGGCCAGCAACACGAGCGACTGTCTGTCCTCGTTCCCCTTCAGTTTTGGTGCGAAGAGGTCCGTCAATTCGTTTACAAGAGCGTGTGATAGGCGGTATCTCGCTACCATGAGGCGC
>CAYSVE010000009.1:28463-28884 GCA_964434365.1 uncultured Anaerolineaceae bacterium
ATACACTGAGTATATGTCGCAACGGGTCGTAGTTTGGCACAGGCCCTACCAATCCCCCCATAAACTAGGGGGTCGGGTTTGTAGGGGGTGCGCGACAGTTGGTTGCAAACCGAGCGCTCAAAATTTAATATAGTAAACTCACGCCAGAAAAATGAACGCCGGGGCACAAAACCCTGGTATGATGACCACACCCCCAAGTTTTTTGTTGGAGAAACGCAGCCATGCGCAAGTACTACCAAATTAACCTGACCAACCGCGACGTGACCGAAGAAACGCTCGAAGGCGAGGCGATCGTTCGTGCGGGGCGGTATCACATCGCTAAAACCCTGCTCGAATATGACGTTGCCAAGGTCGACCCGCTCGGCCCCGACAATGTGTTGATCTTCTCTGCTGGGCCGTTCGCGGGGTCCAGTTTCAGCAA
>CAYSVE010000010.1:0-28634 GCA_964434365.1 uncultured Anaerolineaceae bacterium
GAAGACCCCACGCTGGAGGTCCGGGTAGCTCAAGAACGTCTGCCGCTCCACCCGGAAGTACAGCATCGCCACGATTTCGGCAGGCGTGAGTGAGGCGCTGAGGTGCGGCTTCATCAACGAGTGGTCCTCTAGCAGCGCCATATTCTGCGAGTACGCGGCCATGCTCGCGAACGACCAGTTGTAGCGCACGTACGGCCCCCCCTCTATCATCGCCTTCACGATTTTGGGGTGCGCTTTCAGCAGGCGTTCGTTGTCGCCCACCGGCTCGTGTATTTTGCCGAAGCTCAGCCCGAGCTTCTCGGCGGGGTCCCAGTGAGTGGGCAGCGCCACCAGCAGCGCCTCGGCGATGTCGGCGTAGGCCTCACCCGTGGGGTTGTGTGTGATGGCGATGTCCTCCTGTATCGTCAGGGCCAGCATAGCACCCGCCCGGTCGCTGCCCGCCAGCCCGGTCAGGAAGTTTGCGCAGCGCTGGCCCAGGTCGGGGTAGGTCGCGCCCTCACCGTCGCAGCGCACCGCCCCGTCACGCATCAGCGACACCCCCAGCAGGTGCGCACGCACGCCATCGGCGTCGTAGGTGATGTAGTGCGGGTGTTCTTCCGCAGCCGCCTCGAAGACCCGCCAGTAAGTTGTGTGCAGGCCGTCGAGGTCGTCCCGCACGCAGATCATGCTGTGCTGTGGGTGGGCCGTCATAATCGCCAGCTTCTCCTCGATCTGCATCGCGTACGCCGCATCGAAGACGAAGACCGTGTCCTCTGGCTCATCGAAGAGTGGCTTGCCCAGCTTGTACAGGTCCACAGCCGTTTTAAACGGCGTGCGCACCGGGAAGGGTTCACGAATTGCGGGGAGGGGTGGCAGGGTCATACATTTTGCTCCAAGTTAAAAGGGGCGGGAGCCACGCCCCCACCCCAAACATTTTTTCGATGTTCGCGTGTGCTAGCCTGCCCGGTGGTGGGGCTTGCTATGCCGCAGCACGGCCCGTAACGGTATGCCGTTACTGCACTTCCTCGATGGCGCGCTCGACGACGATGTCACCCGCCTCGATGGCCGCCGCAGCTTCCATCGCAGCCGCGACGACGTCTTCCGGCAGGTCCGAGTAGATTTCGTACACGAGGCCGCCATTATCGAGCGTGAGCGTGAAGGCCTCGCCACCGTACGCCCCACTCAGCGAGCTTTCCACGAGGCGCGAGACCATCGACGACCAGTTGTAGACCTGCGCCGCAGCGACCGTATCCGGCCACGTCTCCGACGAGTTCACCGTTGCGCCGAGCCAGGTTGCGCCCGCGCCCGCCACCGCTTCGATGGCACCCACGGACTGCTGTGCCGAGCCAGTGAGGATGTCGGCACCCGCAGCGAGTTGCGTCTGGGCGGCCTCGGCAGCGCCAGCCGTATCTCCGAAGGAGCCGGTGTAGCTCACCAGCACGTCGATGTCGGGGTTGGTAGCTTTCACACCCTGGTAGAAGCCACTGTTGTAGCTCAGCGCGTCGCCCGCCGGGATAGGCCCGACGATACCGACGGTGCCCGTTTCGGTGAGCAGGGCTGCGACGACACCGTTCACGTAACCGCCCTGCTCTGCGAACGGCTCGTAGGCGAAGATGCCCGCGTCGCTGTTCGTCGAGGTGCCGTACGCGAAGAGCGTGTCGGGGTATTCTGGCGCAAGGTCGAAGAGTGTGGAGGTGTACTGCGTACCGTGCGCGATGACGAGGTTGTTGCCATCCTCAGCGTAGTCACGGAGCGCCTCGGCAGCCGCCGTCACATCGAACATGCCCTCGGTGAAGGTGATTGCCATGTTGCCCTCACCGCCAAGCTGCGACTGCACGGTTGTCAGGCCGTCGTAGATGCCCTGGCTCCAGTCCAGGTCGTTAATGGTGCTGGGCAGCACGATGGCGACGCGGAAGGTTTCTTCGGGCAGGGCTGCGAGCGGCACGATTTCACCGGCAGCGATGTCGGCGACGGCGGCTTCGGCAGCAGCGGTGACTTCTTCGGGCAGGGCCACGTCACCGAAGACGAAGTCGAGACCTTCGTTGCTGAGCGTGAGGTTGTAGGCCACGCCACCGAGCACGCCGTTCTCACGGTTCTCCAGCATGTCCATGATGACGGGTGCCCAGTTGTAGATTTGCGAGCTAACGACCGTCTCCGGCCAGCCGGGCGATTGGTCGCTTTGGGTGCCGAACCACACCCCACCCGCAGCCTCGATGGCCTCGATAGCGCCCGGTACCTGCTGTGCAGAGCCGCTCATGACGTCGGCACCGGCTGCGATTTGCGTCTGCGCGATTTCGGCAGCGGCAGCGGTATCGCCGAAGGAGCCGGTGTAGGCCAGCAGAATTTCCGCATCGGGGTTGGAGGCGTATACGCCCTGCTGGAAGCCGTTGATGTACAGCAGGCCGTCACCCGCCGGGACCGGCCCGACGATACCGATGACGTTGCTCTCGGTCATCAGCCCGGCCATCACACCGTTGACATAACCGCCTTCCTGGGCCTGGGCCTCGTAGGCGAAGATGTTCTCACCTGTTTCGGCGGCAGTGCCATATGCGAAGGATGTCTCTGGGTAGTCGGTCGCGAGTTCGAAGAGCGAGGAGCCGTACTGCGTGCCGTGCGCCATCACGAGGTCGTAGCCGTCCTCGGCGTAGTCACGGAGGGCTTCGGCAGCGGCGGTGACATCGAACATGCCCTCGGTGAAGGCGATTTCCATGGCAGTTTCGCCACCGAGTTCAGCCTGGACTTCCAGCAGGCCGGTGTAGATGGCCTGGCTCCAGGCGAGGTCGGTGGTGGAGGACGGCATGACGATGGCGACGCGCACCAAGTCATCCTGGGCACTGGCCGCGCCGAACGTCAGCGACAGCAGCAGCGCGAAGAGCACAAATAACGATAGTCGTTTCATGGTATGGGGTTCCCTTTCCTTCTCTCCCTCTGAGGTGTAAATGTAAGTATGGTGGGGGCTAAATGGGTGCGCCCCTAAAATAAATGGAAGAACATTATTTGTTGCTGTTCATCGGCGGGCGAGGTATGGCCTACGCCTTTACCCGAATTGCGCCGAGATTGGACGGATTGCCGAAGACGGCTGGTGTGACTTTGTGTATGGCTGGCAGAGGTAGCAGGCTACGTCCTTACGATTACCATGCCATATCGGGCGGACGCGCAGAAGCGCGTCCGTATGTGATGTGCGTGGTGGGTTAGTTTTCCCCACGGCGGAAGGGCTTGGTGAGCGCGGATGGCTCGACGCGTTGGCGCTGCACCGCGAAGACGAGTACCACAATCGTGAGAATGTACGGCACCATAATCAACAGGTTGGGCGGTATTTCGCGCCCACCGATCTGAATGTTCAAGATTTGTACCCAGATTTGCAGGTTATTCGCAAAGCTGAACAGCAGGGCGCCGAGCATCACCCGCCACGGCGACCAGCCGCCGAAATACACCAGCGCGACTGCGATGAAGCCGCGCCCCTCTGTCATGTTTTCCTGAAAGACGGGGCTGAGCGCGATGGAAATCGATGCGCCTGCGATACCCGCCAGCACCCCACCCAGCGTTACGGCGGAGTAGCGCACCCGCGCGACGTTGACGCCCATCGCATCGGCGGCTGCGGGGTTTTCGCCGACCGCGCGCACGTTAAGGCCCCACTCGGTTTTGTTGAGCACCCAAATCGAAAGCGGCACGAGGGCGAAGGCGACGTAGACGAGTAAATTCTGCCGCGCGAGGATGGTGCCCAGCACGGGAATACTCGCGACGCCTGGAATGGCGATTGGCTCGAAGCCGTTGCCCGTCGCGGTGATGACGCCGCCGCTGAGCACTCGAAAGAGCAGGCCGCTCATACCGACGCCGAACAGGGTGAAGCCGATGCCGCTGATGCCCTGTTCGGCTTCGAAGGTGACGCTGACGACGGCCATCGCAAGGCCCATAAGCCCACCGATGACGATTGCGCCGAGCAGCCCAACCCATGTGGGCCAGCCGAGGCCGTTGTTCGAGATGATGTAGATGGCCGTGAACGCGCCCATGAGCATTGTGCCCTCGACGCCAAGGTTGAGTACGCCGCTGCGTTGGCCGAACAACTCGCCGGTGGCGGCGAACAGGTAGGGCGTGGCAAAAAGCAGTGTGAGCGACACCATTTCGATGATAATGTCTGTCGTGGTCATCCGAGTGCCTCCTGTGCCGGTTTGGGTGTGCCCTTCGGCTTTTCGACGGCTGCCTGGGCCGCGCGGCGGGCGCTACGGCGGCGAATCCAGATGTCGCTGCTGACGACGAAGATCACGACGAGGCCCTGGATCGCGATGATCGTGGCGGAGGGCACCTGCACGCTCCGTTGCATGCGGTCGGCACCGACGAGGAGCGCGCCGAACAAAAACGACGCGGGAATGGCACCGAGCGGGTGCAGACGCCCAAACAGGGCGACGACGATGCCGCTGAAGCCGTACCCCACGGCGAAGCCTTCGACCATGCGGTGGGTGACGCCCGTGACTTCGACCGCCCCGGCGAGGCCGGCGAGGCCGCCGCTGAGCACGAGCGAGAGCGTGAGGTAGCGCGGCACGCTGATGCCCGCATAGTGGGCCGCATCGGGGTTGAGGCCCACCGCGCGAATGCGGTAGCCGAGCGTCGTGCGCCACATGAGCACATAGACGATAATCGCTGCGGCGACCGCGATGAATATCCCCGTGTGCAGGCGTGAGGGTGGCGCCAACCGCGCAAGGAAGGTCGCCTCGGGGATGCCTGCCGACTGCGGAATGCGGGTGCCCATCCGCACCTGCTCGGGGTCGATCATTGGACCGCTGAGCAAAAATAGCAGCAACTGCACGGCGATTTCGTTCATCATGACGGTGCTGAGAATTTCGTTTACTTTGAAGCGCGCTTTGAGGTAACCGGGGACGGCTCCCCAGGCGGCACCCGCACCGAAGCCGGTGAGCAAAATAATGGGAATGCTGATGAGACCCGGTAGGAAGTTGCCGATGGCGAGGGCGATGGCGGTGCTGCTAATGGCGCCGACGAAGAGCTGCCCCTCGGCGCCGATGTTGATGACACCACCACGGAAGGCGATACAAATACCCACCGCGACGAGCATCAATGGGATGGAGCGCGTGAGGGTGCGGAAGAGGCTGCTCTGCCCGTTGAGCGCACCGTCCCACATTGCGCCATACGCGACGATCGGGTTCTTCCCCAGGGCAAGCAGCAAAACCGCGCCCAGCAGCAGTGCAAGCAGCACCGCGACGAGGGGCGCAAGGGCCGCCACGGGATCGAACTGTCGTAATTGTTTCACGAGGAAAAGCCTTCTTTCGTCACGGGTAATAACTCTACTTTGTGCAAAATAGCCGGGCTTCGTTCGATTTTGCCAGAAAACGCCGCGCACGCCTAGCTATTGTTAACGAATAACCTTTTGTTACGCAATATTTTGGTCGTGGCGACCTTGTCCTCGTTGCATTTTGCACATTAGAATAAGGTGAGCCATGGGGTTAGTGCGGTTGGCGTTCTTAGTCTTTAGCTGTTAGCTTTTCGCTGTTTTGCGCACTGTCATCACATCGCCCTCAGACGAATAACTAACGACTAATCACTGTGCATGATCGATTCACTGTACGTATGTCGACCTCCCCACCTGCCACAGCGGCGCGGGCGACAATTTGATGACCTGATTAGAAGAGTGCAGGAGTTATGTGGAAAGAGTACTTAACGCCAACCACCGTCGATGAGGCGCTGGCGGCGTTGGCCCAATATGAGGGCGCGGCGCGGGTGGTCGCGGGCGGCACCGATTTGCTCGTCGAGGGCAAAGCCGATGTTCACGGGCACCATGCCGCCTACCCCGCTCTCGTGGACGTGACACGCATCCCCGAAATGACGAGCATCACGAGCAGTCATAACGGCGTTGTAACGATTGGCGCGGCGGTGACCCACACGACGATCGTGAAGTCACGGGCATTGGAGCAGTTCGCGACCTGTTTAGTGGAAAGCTGCGGTGTCATTGGTGGGCCGCAGGTGCGCAATGTCGCGACGATCGGCGGGAATGTGGCGCACGCGCTGCCCGCTGGTGACGGTACGACGTCGCTTGTGGCGCTGGATGCGCAGGTGCTGGTCGCGTGGGGCGAAACGGGCAAACGCGAGTGGCTGAGCATCACCGAGGCATTTGCCGGGCCGGGCGTTAGCAAGCTAGATAGCGGGCGCGATGTGCTGGTGGCTGTGCGTTTCTACGGGACGAAGGCGGGGCAGGGCACGGCCTTCCAGCGGGTGATGCGCCCGCAGGGTGTGGCGCTGCCGGTGCTAGGCTGTGCGGTGTGGGTCGAGGTGGCCGATGGTGTATACACCGATGCACGGGTTTGCCTTGCGCCGGTCGCGAAGACGCCCATCCGCGCGAGCGAGGTCGAGAATGCGCTGAGGGGGCAACCCGCCGACGAGGGTGCACTCGACAAGGCGGTGCAAGCCGCACACGATTCGTTGAAGCCGCGCACGAGCAAATATCGCGCGACGGCGGAATACCGCCACCATATGATCGAGCACTTGCTGCGGGGGGCGCTGTCGCGGGCTGTCGAGCGGGCGGTGACGGGTAAGGCTGTCGCGCAGGGCGTTGGTTTAGGTTGACGAATGAAAACGCTTTCGGTGATTCTTGGTTTTTTGACAGTGTCCGTGAATATTGCGTACGCTCAACTAAGCACATCTGATAATTGCGAGCCATCGCAGGTACGTGAGTGGATGGTACAAAGGCAGTTAGGGCGCAACCAACTGCAACCGTTTTTCGACGGTCAAGCTGAAATGGAATTACTCGACGCAATTTTGCTAGTGCAGGAAGTCAGGCGAGACTTGGAACAACTTGAAAGACCAAGTTGTGCTGATGACCTGTACATACTGACAATTTATCTCTACGACACACTCACAGATGGATTTGCTCTGGGTTTTTCGTCTGATCTAGACGCGATTGAAGCGGTGCTAACGCCGAGGTATATCTACTATTCTGAGAATGTGGATGTTCTTTACGCTGAACTTGAGGAAATAGCTGGAATTGATGTTATGGCTGAGGCGGCAGAATTGGAGGCTATACCTACGCCCATGCCTACTACAGCCTCTCTGGAGACTATCGAGTTGCGAGGAGAAGGTGGTGGTACGGTTGAAGGCCCGCTTGAGATCCCAGAAGGACTGTACCTGCTGACGCTTACATCTGACGACGGTGTTTCGGCGGATATTCAAGCAGTGAGTGGCAACTGCAGCGGATACATCTTTACATCGTCACAAGACAATGATAAAGAGGAAATATTCAACTCCCGCGGTTGTAGGGCGCTTATCGAGGTAAGTAGCACAGATGGATCGTGGAGCCTTACGTTTGAGCCGGTGGAATAGCTGTTATAGACGATTGAATGGGAGACGATACGACACATGACTGACCTGAACTTTACGCTCAATGGCAGGCAAATGAAGCTGGATGCGGACCCGTCACGGACGCTGGCCGAACTGCTCCGCTGGGATTTGGGCCTGACGGGTACGAAAATCGGCTGTGAGGAGGCTGAATGCGGCATCTGCACGGTGCATGTGGATGGGGTGCCGGTGGATAGCTGCATCTACCCCGCGCTGAAGGCGCAGGGCCGCAGTATTACGACTATCGAAGGGCTGGCCGCCGAAGATGGCACGCTGCACCCGTTGCAGGATCAATTTGTGGAACATGGTGCGGTGCAGTGCGGTTTCTGCACACCGGGGTTGATTATGACCGGCGCGGCGTTGCTCGAAGAAAACGATGATCCGTCCGAGAAGGACATGAAGATCGCGCTGAAGGATACTTACTGCCGGTGCACCGGCTACACCGCCGTGATGCGCGCAATTCAGTCGGCGGCGCGGGTGAAGCGCGGTGAGGAACCGTTGCCCGTCGCCGAACCGGCTATCGACGAGCCGATGAAGCACATCAGCCGCAGCGAGCGTGTGCCGGATGTCGTCGACCGGGTGACGGGCGCGGCCCGCTACACGGATGACTACGTGTTCCAGAATATGTTATACGCGCGGACGCTTCGCAGCGCGCATCCGCACGCGTATGTTCATAGCGTGGATACCGAGCGGGCGAAGCGCCTGCCGGGGGTACGGGCGGTGCTCACTGCCGAGGATGTGCCCGGCGACAATATCCACGGGCTGATTCATTTGGACTGGCCGGTGCTGTGCGGTGCGGGGCAGAAAGCGCGCTACATGGGCGACGCCATCGCCCTTGTTGCGGCGGACACCGAAGAAATCGCGGAGAAAGCGCTGCAACTCATCGAGGTGGCATACGAGCCGCTGCCGGTCGTCACGGGGCCGGTATACGCTCGGCAAGCCGACGCCCCCATCGTGCATGAGGGGCGTGAAGACGGTAACCTGCTGAAGCACATCAAGGTGCGGCATGGCGACATCGAGCAGGGTTTTGCCGAGGCCGATGTGGTTGTCGAGCACAGGTATGAAACGCCCACCACCGAACACGCTTTCCTCGAACCGGAGTGCAGCATCGGCGTCGCCGCCGGGACGGATGACCCGGTACATGGCTTCCACGATAAGCTGACGATTTACGTCGGCTCGCAAATCCCCTACCAGGATCGGAACCAGATTGCGCGGGCGATGGACATACCCGAGGACGGTGTCCGTGTGAAGGGGTGCCTTATCGGGGGCGGTTTCGGCGGTAAGGAGGACATCGCCGGGCAAATTCATGTGGCGATGCTGGCACAGGTCACGGGCCGCCCGGTGAAGATGCTCTACACGCGGCAGGAGTCGCTGCTGTTCCACCCGAAGCGGCACGCGACGGTGATTCGCATTAAAACGGGGGCGAAGCGCGACGGCAGGCTGGTCGCGGTGGAGGCGGAACTCTACGGCGATGCCGGAGCGTACGCGAGCCTATCCGATAAAGTGATGACCCGCGCAACGACGCACGCGACGGGGCCGTACAACGTCGCGAACGCGAAGATCGACTGCTACGCGATGTACACCAATAATGCGCCAAGTGGGGCCTTTCGTGGCTTTGGTGTAACGCAAAGCGCCTTCGCGGTGGAGCAGAATATGGACATGGTTGCGGCAGAAATCGGCATGGACCCGGTCGAGTTCCGGCTGAAGAACGCGCAAACCGTCGGCGTGACGACGGCGACGGGGCAGGTTCTCCGCGAAAGCGTGGGGCTTATCGAGACCATCGAAAAGTGCGACCACGACATGCGCGGTGGGATGAACGGCAACTTCCGCTGGGGCTGGCGCGAGGGCAACAAAGCCTACGGCTGGGGTGTCGCGTGTGCGTATAAGAACACCGGCCTCGGGGGCGGCGCGCCGGATAAATCGGATGCAGAGGTAGAAGCTTACGAAGACAGTACGGTTGAGGTGCGGACGTCGAGCGCGGATATGGGGCAGGGATTGCTCGCGGTGTTGGCACAAACCGCCGCTGAGGAAATCGGGGTGCCGTACGAAAACGTCCGCGTGCTGCTGAGCGATACCGACCGCACACCCAACGGCGGCCCCACGACGGCCTCGCGGCAGACGTACATGAGCGGAAACGCCGTGCGTCACGCGAGCAGCGGCCTGCGCCAGATGCTCAGCAAGGTGGCGGCGGAAGAACTGGATGCACCGCCGGAGCGCCTGACGTTCGAGGAGGGGCTGGTGCGTTACAACAACGAGATGCTGCCGCTGGGTGAGGTCGTCAAGTTGACGAAGCAGCAGGGTGCCGAGCCGCGCGTGCTGCATGAGTATTGGGGGCCGAAGACGCAACCGCTGGGCACGGGCGGCGATATGCACTTCGCGTTTAGTTATGCGACGCAATATGCGCTGGTGAGCGTGGACCTGGACACGGGCGAAGTGCACACGGAAAAAATCATCAGTGCAACGGATGTGGGGCGCGCGATCAACCCATTGCTGTTGCAGGGGCAAATCGAGGGCGGTATCGTGATGGCGATGGGCAACTGCCTCACGGAGAGCTACATCATCGAGGATGGGGTGCCGTGGTCGACGCTGCTGAGCCGCTACAAGATGCCGAGCATCAAGCACACGCCGGAGATCATCAGCCATATTGTGGAGCACCGCACGGCGGATGGCCCGTATGGCGCGAAGGGCGTGGGCGAGATTCCGAGCATCAATACGACGCCTGCGATTTGCAACGCGATTTTCAATGCGGTGGGGGTGCGCATTGGTAGCATTCCGGTGGACCAGGATGCGTTGCTGCGCGCGATGAAGGCCGGGGAGACGGACGTTACGGCGGCGTGGCACGACGTGCGGTGAGGTTGTGTGTTGGGTGTGGGCGAGGCTCACTGCGTCTCGCCTGCGCCCCTACGGTTGCGTGAGGTCGCATTCGTAGAAGCGGATGTACTGGCGCAGGCCCTCGGACATGTCGAGGTAGGGGGCGATGCGGTAGAAGCCGAACGAGCCATAGAGTTTCTGTGCGCCTGCCATAAAACCGAGGGTGTCGAGGCGGGCGCGGGTGTAGCCGATGCGGCGCGCTTCGGTCAGCACGGCTTCGACGAGGGCGCGTCCGGCTCCGGCTCCACGAAATTGAGGCCGCACGAAGAGGGTTCGCACCTCGCAGGTCGTTTCATCGAGGCGGGCGAGGCCGATGCACCCGGCGGCTTTTCCGTCGACGGTTGCCAGGAGTAAACAACCATCCGGTGGCACGTGCTCGCCAGGGAATTTGTCGCGCACGTTGTCGTAGGCGTGCTCCGAGGTGAACTCGGCGAGATCGAGCGCCGGGTAATTTTGCTCGATTTCAGCGAGCATCCACGTCACGTAATCCTGGGCGATGGCGATGACGTCCGCCAGGGCGTTGCCTGTGTGCGCGGGTTGAATGTCGACCATGGTGCGGTAGTCTCCGTAAAGGTCGTAAAGATGGACGCAACGAATTGTATCACGCCCACCTCGCGGCGTAGGCTAAGCCGTCGCTGGCGACGTTGCCCATCGAATGGCCGTTTCTGCGATGCGCTGGCCGTAGAAGGCGGCGGTTTTTAGGTCGCCGTCGTCGGGTGTGGTGTCGTCGCCCATGCGGCCAATGGCCCCCACCCCGATGTAATAGCCCCATCGGTCGATGTCCTCGCTATCCTGGGTGATATTGGAGGGTGGCGCGGCTGGACCTACCCAAACCATACGCAACTGTGCGGCGAGGGTCGCCATATAGTGGAGTGTCATCACCTTATCGCCGGAGGCATAGCCGGAACTGGTGAAACCACCTGCGATTTTGTCCTTCCAGCCCATGTTGAACCAAATAGGCGCGGTGGCGTCGGCAAAGCACTTGAACGGCCCGGAGACCATGCCCATGTATGTCGGTGAGCCGAAGATGATGGCGTCGGAGGCAGCGAGTTCGTTCATCACGGTGTCATCTTGCCAACGGCCATCGGTGATTTGTTCTGCGGTGATAGGAAACACTTTCACCGTGACGCCTTCGGCGCGGCGGGCACCTTCGGCGAGGGCCTCGGCGACGCGGGCGGTATTCCCCATGCCGGAGTGGAAAATGATGGAAATGGTTGTCATGGTTTGTTGCTCCTCGAGTGATTTTGAGTTGGCGTGTTTAAGAGAGGGTTGCAGGGATGGCTGCGCCCTTCGGTGAACAGTCGGTTGTGTGGATTGCGGTTTACGCGTCAAAGTTCAGCGGTTCGCCGGTTTCCAGTAGGGTTTTGAGGCCGGATGTAATGCGCGACCAGCCTTCGATGAGACCTGCCGTATTGGCATCGGTCATGCTCAGGCCTTCGTGGGTGAGGGTGAGCTTGCAGGCGGTGCCGTCGGGGTCGATGAGCCAGGTGACGCGTGTTTCGGGTACGTCGCCATCAGGGTATTGGAACACTGGTCGGAATGTCATCACAAGTTTGTGCGGCGGTTCACACTCGACGATTTCGCCTTCGACGAAGTTGCCACCGGCGGGGTTCGGGTAGTGGTAGGGGCTACCGACTTGCCAATCGCTGACGACATCGCTGCCGAAGTAGTACTGGCGCGTCATCTCGCTGCTGGTGAGGGCGTGCCACAGCCGCTCTGGCGTGGCCTGGATGAAAATTTGCATGACGTGCTTATCTGGCAAGGTGCTTTCCTCCACGATATGTTTGAGGCCGGTGAGGGTTTGCGCCCAAGGTTGGGCGTACTTGTTCACCCAGCGCTCGTAGACAACTTGAATAGGGATCGGGTTGAGGTAGTGATGCTTCTCGCGCCCGACTTTCTCGGCGGTGATGAGCCTGGCATCTGCGAGGACGCCGAGGTGTTTCATCACCCCAAAACGGGATATTTCCAGGTGTTCACATAGTTCGTTGAGCGATTGCCCATCCTGCTTAAACAGTGCATCTAGCAGAATGCGCCGGTTGGGGTCCGATAGGGCTTTGAATACAATGTCGTCGTCCATGACACCTCTTTATGTGACTCATGGGTCACATTTAAAATACGTGACTATTGGGTCACATGTCAAGTAAAAAAAGACACGCTCAGCACGCGCTCATGTTGGAGTGTGGGCGAGGTTGGATGTAGCATGCTCCCCGCCCCCAATCCCCATTGTTTCGACCGACTGCCCTAGCGGGGTCTACACACCCCAAACGTAGTTGAAGTCCTCGTCATCGACGCGGGTCGAGAGGAACATCAGCCGGGAATCCCTGGGGGCGGGTGCCGCAAGCCGACGCCCGTCCTCCATCGCAAATTCGGCATGGTGCCAGGGGCACACGAACTTGCCATCGCGGCATTCCAGCGGGCCGCCGAAGTGCATGCACGTATTGGCAACAGCGACTGGTTTGCCGTCGACCTTGTAGACATGGACCTCGCGCCCGAAGAAATCGACGATTTTGGTGCCTTCATTCGGGATGTCGGCAACTTTGCACAGGGTAACGATCATGGTTTTCACCTCATGTTCTGGTTGAATATGCAATAGTTGTGCGCGCAACTACAAACAGGGTATCACAAAGTAGTTGAGTGTGCAACTACTTTTTGGTAGACTGGACCCCATGACAAAAAAACCGACCGATACTCAACTGACTGCGTGGCGTTTGTTCCTCACGGCGAGTGCGAAACTCGTGGATAAGATCGACGCCAAACTGCGTGCCGCCGACCAGATACCGCTTAACTGGTACGACGTGCTCATCGAACTCCACGAAGCGCCGGGTAAACGCCTGCGCATGAGTGAGCTGGCCGACCGGGTGTTGCTCACCCGTAGTGGACTCACGCGGCTTGTGGACCGCCTGGAAAAAGCAGGGTACATCACCCGCGAACTGGACCCTGAGGACCGGCGCGGCTTCTATGCGGTGATTACGCCCGATGGTGTTGGAGCGATGCGCACGGCCTGGCCGGTGTATCGTGCTGGCATCGACGAGGGGTTTGCGCAGCACCTCGACGAGGCCGAGGCCGAAATCCTCGCGAAGGCGTTCCAACGAATGTTGGATGCGGGTTCGAAGGTCGATGGTTCGCCGTAGGGGCTACATGACGGTTGCCCAACGGTGTTTGCCCCGTTTTCACCCTCTTTGTTACACTGGATGACAGAGAGGGCGACGAGACAGGGCATTTTCGATGGGCTATCGACAACAAGACGACAGCAACAGCCGCACCTTTTTGATCATTCTGGTTCTGTTGGTGGTTGGCGTGGTGGTCATCTTTCTGATGACGGTGGCCGCGTTGCAATTCACTGAAGACGGCCAACCTGAGAACCTGCTGCCAGAGACACTCACGGTGGTGTCGACGTTGGTGATTTCGGCAACGCCCATCGATAACAGCGCGACCCCGACGCTCGATGTGAGCGATACCCCGGTCCTCAGCGCGACGCCGATTCAACAGCTTGTGAGCACGCCCGCCCAATTCGTGCCACCGCCGACGGTGCCCACCTCGACGCCCGCACCGACGCTGACGCCCTTCCCCACCGAAACGCCTGTCACGCCGGAGGAATCCGACGATGACGACGACGATGATGATGGCGGTAGCGAGGAAGAAGAAACACCGGAAACGGTGACGCCGGAGGAAGAGACACCGGAGACAGTGACGCCGGAAGAAGGCGAGAAGCCGGAGACTGTGGTACCGGAAGAAGAAACACCGGAGACGGTGGTGCCAGAGGAAGAAACGCCGGAGACGGTGACGCCGGAGGAAGAAACACCGGAGACGGTGGTACCGGAGGAAGGCGAGACGCCGGAGACGGTCACGCCGGAAACGGTGACGCCCGTGACAGTCACGCCGGAGACGGTGACGCCCGTGACAGTCACGCCGGAGACGATAACGCCGGAGGCGGTCACGCCGTGCCCGGAGCCGGAAAACCTGGAGCTTTGCCCGCCGCCGACGATAACGCCGGAGACGGTGACGCCCGAAACTGGCTAACCTTTCGCGCCCTGCCATACATGGCTACAATCTAAATAAATAGAAGGAGACTGTAGCAGGGCGCAGAGTCATCATGGGCAAACGGGTTTTTATTTCGTACGCGCGGGCAGACGGCATCCCCCACGCGGAGTACATCTACAACGAATTGAGCCGCGCGGGGCACGAGCCGTGGATGGACAAGCACGGCGGCATCCCCCCCACTGAGTACTGGGATCAGGTCATCCAGAAAGCCATCAACGGCTCCGATGTGCTGGTGTTGATTTTAACCCCTGGCAGCGTGAAGTCGGACAATTGCCACGACGAGTGGAGCTACGCCATGAGCAAGAAAAAGCGCATCATGCCGCTGATGTTCAAGGCGTGTGAGGTGCCCATGCGCCTGCACCGCGTGCAATACATCGATTTCCAGGCGGATACCCCCGATGCGCTGGACAACATGATGCGATATATCGCGACGGGACAGGCCGGGAATAGCCCCACGGTCCAATCTGTCGTCGAAGCTGTGGCACCCGTGCCAACCGTATCGGATGTGATGCGGCTGGAATCGCCACCGAACACGCCCCTGTGGTTGCCCGTGCATGCAGCCGAAGCGCTACTGGGCGACCCGCCGGAACCCGTGCAACTGCCCGCGTATTTCATCGCGAAGACGCCCGTGACGCAGGGGCAGTATCGGCGCTTCGTTGCGCTTAGCGGGCACCCCGCCCCCGATGACGACTATCTCCCCGACTACACATGGACGAACGACGCCCCACCCGCCGACAAAACCGACCACCCGGTGGTGCTGGTCTCGGTGGCGGATGCCGAGGCGTATTGTGCGTGGCTCACGAAGGAGTTGCGGCCCATGCTGGCCGGTCTCGGTGAGGGGTGGCGGGTGGCGTTGCCCTCGGCACAGGAGTGGTACCGGGCCGCGCGGGGAGACCAGGGCCAGGTGTACCCCTGGGGGCCGGGTGGGCCGAGTAACAGCACGGGTAATCATCGCGGCGGGGGGACCTCGGCGGTGGATGCACATCCGCAGGGGATTAGCCCGGTGGGTGCGCTGGATATGGGCGGGAACGTGTGGGAGTGGACGCGTACCGAACGATCGAACGGTGACCGGGTGCTGAAGGGTGGCAGTTGGCGCAAAGCCGAACCGGACGAGACGGCACGACCAGCGTTTGTTCATAGCGATAGCCCGGACCGCGCCGAGGACAATTACGGCTTTCGGCCCGTCGTGATACAGGAGCGCAGCTAATGGAAGAACAATCTCCCCAAAATGTGACGCCGGATAACGATAACGACCCGCAAGGCCCGCCCATGGAGAGCTGGCCGCCCGTGAAGCTGATATTTCACATCAACGATTATGGCTTTGCGGAAGAACTCGCGGACCTCATCCGTGAGGAATTTGGCCCAGAAGCGGCGCGGCTGGATACGAGCTTATATAACCGTGCCGAGCGTGCAACGGCAGTGAACGACAGCATCGCGGCGGCTGAGGTTGTGTTGGTGGTGGCCTCCGGCGATGGCATCGCGTCGGATTACCTCATCGATGAGGTGCGCATCGCGCGGGAGAACCGCAAGCCCCTCGCGTACGTGATGATCGACGCATTCGCTGCACCGCCCTACGGCACGACGAGTTTCGTCGCGTACGACGGTGAACTGGGGTTCGACCGCGAGCCGCTGCTCGATTGGATCGACGGGAATATGGCGTTGGCCCGTGTGGTTGCCGATGCGGCTATCGACGATGACCCGGATGATGACCTGCCACGGCTCGATGAGGAGGAGACCTTTACGCCCGTCCCGCCGGATACTGATCAGTATGCGCCTGCGCCAGACGAAGACACCAATGAGCCGATTTGGGACAGCGAGGACGCGCCTGTCGCCGATGGGTTTGGCTTCGATTTGACCGATGAAGATGCGCCTGCGCCAGACGATGAGCCGGTATGGGCGAGCGAAACCGAAGCGACCCCCGCCGAAGACGATCGCCCGACCGTGTTTGTCATCAGTGCCGGGCGAGATATGGCCGCCGCGAATAACCTCATCGCGCGGCTACGCGCCGCCACGGGTGTGAACTTCATCAACAGCGCGACGACGCCGAACTGGCAGGCCGCGCTCGATGACAGCTTTGCGGTGCTGTACCTTGTGTCGGAGTGGTCGATTGGGCAGCGCGGGTTTAACCAGGGGCGGCAGTACGATGTCGCGCGGCGTGCGCAGTTGCCGGTGCTGCTGGTGCAAATTGGCCCAGATGTGCAGATCACCGACATCGAGATGCGCGAACGCGAACGCGTCGACCTCAGCGGGAATTTGTTCGAGGCGCGCGGGCAGTTTCGGCTGCAAAACTGGATTCGTGAGCAGTTGCAGCGCGCGCAAAACCTCTCAGCGCGTGTGCAAGCCGAGCAACCACAGTTGCCTCGCCAATATGGCGACCTGGCCATCGACTTTGAGGCGCGCGAGGTAACACTCGCGGGTGAGCCGGTGAACCTGACGCGCATCGAATACGACCTGCTGAAGCTGCTTGTGCTTAGTAGCGAGCAGCCCGAGCGAGGCCCACTGACACACGCAGAATTGCTGTCGGAGGTTTGGGGGCCGGAGGCCGTCGGTGAATCTCAGTATTTGTGGGTGAACATTAGCCGCCTGCGCAAGAAAATCGAAAAATCGGGGCAGCGGTACATTCATTCGGCGGGGTTAGCCGAGTATGTGTTTCGCTACGATGACCCCGCAGAAACTGAGACTACGGCGTCCGATGTCGTGTTCATCATTGCGGCGCAGGCCGATGCCGAGGCGTCGGCGGTGCTGGCGGAACGGCTGAATACCGTGCTCGACGACACGCGGGTGGTCGATGGTGTGGGGGTCGACGATTGGGGCGCGGACATCGACGCGAGTTTTGCGGTGTTGTACCTGCTCTCGCGGGCGTCGAGCGGGGTGGGGGCGATTACCCCGCGTGGGATGTTCGACCGGGCGCGGGCGAACAACAAACCGGCGCTGCTCGTGCTCATCGAGGCCGGGGTGCAAATCGTGCCCGACGATAACGCGCGGCTGGGCAACCTCCCGCGTATCGACCTCTCGGCGAGCCTGACGGACGCGGTGCGGCAGTATCAACTGGTGCAGTGGATACGTGAGCGGCAGGCGTCGATTGCGCCGGGGCAGGTGCTCGGTGACGCGTACGAGCTGGTGGAGCAGGTGCAAGAGGCGGACACGTTCCCGGTGGAGGTACCGACGGGTGACCTGCCGACCCTGGTGCGGCTCGGTGATTTGCTGGGTAACCTGCCAGACGACCTCAGCGAGGTGTGGCGCCAAACCGAGGCAGCCCCGGTGCCATTTACGCCATTTGGGGTGAATGCCGCTGGTGAAACGGTGACCCTCGGGAGTGCTGCCAGCCTGTTGATGACCGGGACCGTGAATACAGGGTTGGCAGAGACGGCTCGGACGCTGCTGACGGCCTTCGCGGCGCGCTATAGCCCCGATGCCGTGCAATTTGCGATCATCACTGCCGACAACCTCGATTGGTCGTTGCAGCGCAACCTGCTTATCGAGTTGCCGCACGTCACGACGCGCATCAGTGAGTTCGATGAGGACGCGCTGGCGGCTCTGTTCGGCAATCTGGAGGATGCTATCGACCAGCCAGGAGGGCCGGTGCTGTTCGTCATCTTCGAAGATGTGATGACGCTTGTTCAGCGCTACCCGCAGTTCGCGGCCCGCATCGACGAGTTGTTGGCACTCGGCCCGGCGGTAGGCGTCGTCCCTGTGTTGATGTCCTACGCGTATGCTCAACTGCTGGAGCGATTCGGCGATACGGTGGATATCGAAGTGAGGATGGGCTTCCCCGCGACGACGCCAGGCCGCGCGACGATGCGCCTGCGCGATGGGCGTACGAATGCGGTGCAAGTCGCGTATAGCAGTTACGATGTCGGCCTGGGGGCCGATAGGGGCGCTTACGCGGCACAAGTCGTCGAGCGGGCACGCCGGGCCTATGGCAGTCCGCCTCCCCTGCTGCGTTGGGAGCAGTTGTCGCAGGCGGCACCCGCGCCGGTGGATTTGCGCGATTTGTTGCCGCGTGAGCCGCAAACCGGGCCGCTCGCGCCGGTCATCGGCCAGTATATCGATGGTAGCCCGGCGATGTGGGATTTCGAGGGGGCCGGGCGGCATGGGTTGGTCGTGGGGCCGGATACCACCGCTGCGATGCGCAAGCTCATTGTGGCGCTGGCGATAACCTACCCGCCAGATTTCGTGCAGATCGTGATGATCGACCCGACGGAGAACCTGTGGAACCCCCTACCGGACCTCCCGCATGTCGTGACGAAGGCCAGTACCGCCGATGCCATGCGCGACGCAATCTATGGCCTGGTATCGCAGAGCGACGCAACCCACACCGTGTTTGTCATCAATAGCTTCACCGAACTCGCGACCGAGGATGATCTCGAACAGTATCGGATGGCGTTACTGCTTGCAGACACCCAAGGACGCAATGTGCATCTCGTTGTCCGCAGTGTCACCGACCCGGTTGCCCTGCCGTCTGAGTTGGATCGGAATCCGCTATTGCGCTATGTGTGGCAACAACGCTATGCGCTGGTGCTGTATAACGCGGGTTACGTCGAGGCGCTGGACGGCGACCCGGGTGATGTGAACTTCCCCGAAAATGTGCAGGGTGGCTGGTTGCTTGCGGCAGATCGCACAGAGCCGGTGATCCTCGGTGCAATGGGTAATCTGGTTGCACTTGCGGATGAGATACGCGGGCGGTATGGTGCGGTATCGGATGCCCCTTCCGACAAAACATCTTTCCGACTGTTTGTGACACCGACGACGCGGGCGCGCATCACCACCGACCCGGAAACCGAAGCCGGGGATTACATCGAGGCAGGGACACCGCTCGAAGTGCTGGAACCCGCCGATGAGGTATTGCGCAAACTGCAAGCGGATGAGGACCTGGTGCTCGTGCGCACGGTGGAGGGCGAACATGGCTACATCCTTGCGGAGCAGCTTGAGGCGTATTCCGGTCCGGCGCTGCAAATCGCGCGGGTGTACCTGCGCCGCACGGACGAACGCCCCCTCAGCGTGCGCGAGCGGGGGGACTTCAATGCTGAGGAGGTGGCTCAATATCCGTATACCGTTGTTCTGGAGGTGCTGGACCCACCGTACATCGTCCGTGATGCGATAGGGAAAGCGGACCGGTGGTTGTTCGTGCGCGGGCCGGGGAATGCGCTTGGTTATACGCACGTGCTCAACTGCGAGTTGGTCGACATCGACGTGGATGTGCCGTTGCCGGTTCGCCCGTTGGCGACGGACATCGACGTGTTCGATCAACCGCGCGCCGATGCCTACAGCGAATACTATGAGAACGTCGCGCCGGTGTGGGAGACGGTCCAACGGGCGGAAATCGCGCTGGCGTCGTTGGGGGCGCGCGGGGAGTGGCTGCGGGTGCGCTCGCCGCGCGGGGCCGAGGGCTATGTGCGGGCGGAGTCGTTTGCGCTGGCGGATGCCCAACCCGCAGAAGCAGAAGCAGCTCCGGCGGAAACCGTCGATGCGCGGCGGCTGTGGGTGACGCCCATAGGCGAGGATTCGATCGACTTCCCGCGTAATTTGAACAACGAGGCACGGCTGAATCGCACGCTCGATGCGGGCGAAACCGCCGAGGTGCTGGGGCCATATCGCCAGGGCGAGGCTCGGTTGGGCGATGAACGGTCGTGGCTATTTGTGCGGACACAGGTCGGGCGGCTGGGCTATGTGCGTGCGGACGCGGTGAAGCGGTTCGAGGCGTATGTGCCGTTTGTGGAGCGGCGCTATTTGCGGCGCACGATCGACCGCCCCATCAACCTCCGCGAGACGGGGGAATTTACGGCGGGGGTCGTTGAATCGCTGCCGCCGTCGGCCTTCGTGGAAGCGCTGGAAACAGACCAGGTGGTGGAGACGCAAGTCGGTAAGCCGCAGGCCTGGTTGCTGGTGCGCTCGGAGGCTGGGAATGTGGGCTATGTACATGCGCAGAGTTTGGCGATCGAGCAGGGGCGGACGTTCCCACGGGGTACCCGCATCGATACGGTGAGCGAGGACGCCAACGTCGATGTGTTGGCGGAGCCATTTGCGGGGGCGGCGGTGCTCGGCGAGTTGATCGGTGGCTTCGAGCACGAATTGTACAAAACGCTTTTCGATGGCACGTGGGCGCATGTGAAGACGTTCTTCGGTGTGGAGGGATACGCCCGCACGGCCATGCTGAACATGCCCACCGCGACCCAAGCCAACACCATACGTGTGCGCTACTTAGGCTCCTTCGGGACAGATATTCTTACAGAGCCAGACCCTACCGCGCAGAGCCTCGGTAAATTGCAGAGCGGTGAGGAAATCGCGGTAATCGACATTGTCGATGATGAGTGGATAACCATCCTCACAGATGACGGTATCGAGGGTTTTATCCGCATAGGCTTACTCAACCTAACTGATGACGATATCGAGCGCGTATTAGATAGCGGCTCGGCAGCTACAACAATTCACGCGACACTGGTGGAGGGGGTGCCGTTTTTCCATTTGCGCACAGCCGCCACCGAGCCGACGGAGCGCAGGGGCATCGTGATTAGCGGTGAGGTCATCGAACTTGTGCGGCTGGCGGATGCCGAAGCCATCGGCGAATCGAGCAATGCGTGGCTACGGGTGCGCGTGGAAGACGGCGTTGAGGGGTATATCGACCCCGAGGTGATACGACTTTTCGACCCGGCGACCGAGGGCGACCCGGTACAGATCAACGCGAACCAGCCACCGCGCATGTTCCAGTCGGTAAATAGTGCTGAGCGCGTGGATGTGCGCGACGCGCCGGACGGCCCGACCGTCGTCGATTCGGTGCTCCCCGGCGAGGCCGTGGAAATCGTGGAGAACTTCGACCGGGCGAACGCGAAAATGGCCTTCCATCAGGGCTGGGTGCAAATCCTCACGGTGGATAACATCACGGGGTATGTCGCGGCTGCGGTGCTTTCGGATAAGGACGAGCCGACGCCGATCGAAGAGCGGATTTTCCTGCGGCTGACCAATGCGGCAAACCTGTTCGAAGGGCGGAGCGAAAATACCGAGGCCACTGCGCTGGCCGTGGGCACACTGCTGGAGGTGCTATCGCTGGATACGTTCGCCGGGTCGCTGGGCGACTACATCCAGCGGGGGTACCAGGGCTGGCTGTATGTGCGAGTGCTGACGTCGCCGTCGTTGAATGGGTATGTGTACTCGCCGCAGTACGAGGCCATCATCGGCGAAATGCCGGACGTGTACATCAAACCCGTGGCGGAGGCGGCGTTTATTCCGCTTTATGCGCAGCGCGAGGGCGACGATGTGGTTGCGGCGGTAGCACAGGGCGAGACGGCGATTTTGCGGGAGCCGGAGCGAGGGGTTCGGCTGGGGAACCAGGTGGGGTTGGTGGGGCCGCGCGCGCGCGTGGAAACCCTCGATGGTGTAAGCGGAATCGCCGATTTGCCGCAGTTTATGCTTATTTCGCGGCCTACGGGTGATCGACCAGCCAGAGCCGATTATCGCGTGGTGACGCGTGGCACCGACCTACATGAAGGCCCCTTCGAGGGAACGGAGGTATTGGCATCGCTGGGTGTGAATAGTGTGGTACGGGTTACCGAAGAAGCGCCTTCGACATCCAACCTCGATGAGTGGGTGCGGGTACTCACGATGGATGGTGTTGAAGGGTTTGTCGAGGAGGCTACGCTGGCACGGCTCCGTCGGGCGGTACCCACCGCCCAAGCCGAGGATGTCGATGAGGCGGTGTATCTGACGCCGTCGCAGGGGTATGTGGCTATACGTGATGAACCGGGTATCGAAGCGCGCGCAATTGCCGTCTGCATGCGGGGTGATGTGGTGCTGTCCCTCGAAGATGCCGAAACACGGCGCAGGCGCATGGAGAGCGATGGCCTGTACATCCCCGTGCGCGATGCCGACGGGGTCGAGGGCTATGTTACGGCGGCCTACGCCGAAGAGAGCGAGGCACGCGCGGTTTACCGTGCGCCGAACCCGCCGCAGTTCGTGCAGTTCACGGGTAGCGGCCAGCTTATGGCATTCGATGAGGACGAAACCCCCGTCGGCGGGGGTTACCCGCCAGGGACGGTGGTGCAACTAAGAGACGCCTACCGCCCCGACGCAGAACGCTTCCGCGTGACGGATGTTGCCGGTACGGATCGTTTGATATTCAACGCCAATTTGCGGTTGGTCGAAGCCGAAGCTGTGGCGCAATATTACGCCTACGACCGCAAAGGCCGCGAAATTCTGTTTTTGTTGGAGGAACCGGAAGAAGGTAGCCGCCGCATCGAAACGCGGAACAACGGTTCGGTCGTGGAAATCATCGAGGATTACGAGGCGGCTGCTGAGAAAATCCGCAACGATGCGGGGTATGTCCGTGTGCGCACAAGCGACGGCGTGGAGGGGTATATCCGCTCGCGGCGGATGGCGCTCGCGCCGGATGTGAACGCCTTCCTTGTGCTGACGAATGCGCCCTTCACATTGCTACACGACCGGGATGACCGTACGTTGGCGGTGATTACGGTGCGCGAAGTGGTCGAGGCGCTGGTGGAAAACGTCGAGGACGCCATCCGCGAGGGGCGCTTTATACGGGTACGCACCCACAATGTCGATGAAGGGCTGGTGCGGGCTTCGTTGTTCGAAATAACCGATGGCCCGGCGATCCCCGCCTCGGTGCCGTATCTGCACATCCGCGCGATAATACCTGACAGCACCATCTATGCGCAGCCGAACTTCGAGAGCGGCACCAACGCCGAAAACCCCGGTAAGGGCCGCGTGTTGCAGGTCATCGAGCCGGTCGAAGAAGCGGCGGCCAAACTCGGCACCGATACGTGGCTGCGCGTGCGCTCGCGCGACGGCACGACGGGCTACGTCCATGCCGAGGGGTATATTCCGTTTTTCGGCAGCGCGGAAGTCGAGCGGATGACCACCCCGCTGCGGCTGCGGCTCATCACCGACTTTACCGACTCGCAGCCGTTCTTCGACCCGACCAACCCGGAACGGGTCATTGGCAATGTAGCCGATGGCGAAGCACTCCTGTGTTTGGAACCGACTGCTGAGGCGTACGCCAAGCTCGGCCAGCCGCATGGCAGCCTCCTCGTGCGGCGGGAGGATGGCACCGAGGGCATCGTGATGGAGCACCTCGTGATCGCCAACACGGCGGAACTGCTCGGTTTGGAGCGCGCCGCGCCGACCGGCCCGCAGTTTGTCGAGTTGCGGAATGCGGCCTTCACGGTGATGCGCTCCGGCGGGGATGATTCACAGCCGGTGGCGGTCGTCACGCAGGGTGAGGTGGTGCAGGTGCTCGAACCGCCGGGCGATGTGCAGTCGGTCATCGATCGCGGGGGGGTGACG
The DNA here is from genome assembly GCA_964434365.1 of uncultured Anaerolineaceae bacterium. Lineage (GTDB taxonomy): Bacteria > Chloroflexota > Anaerolineae > Aggregatilineales > Phototrophicaceae > CAYSVE01. Next base: position 23,530 of record CAYSVE010000010.1, read on the forward strand.
TTTGTGCGGGTGCGCAACGTCGATGGCGTTGAGGGGCTGGTGCGCATCGGTGATTTTGTGGTCGTCGATGGGCCTGCGGCAGGGCCGCCAGAGTGGTTTATCTATATACGGGCAAAAGTCGGCGGCAGTATTCGCGATTCACTCAGTTACACTTCAGAGAAAACCAGCCGCTTCGCGCCAGGACGCATTCTCCAAGTCACTGAGGACAGTAACGCAGCCATATCGAAACTTAACGGGCAAATCGACCGAATTCGTATCCGAACGGCTTCGGGGGATGAGGGAACAGTACGTGCCGATGCGTTTGAGTTGTTTCTCTCAGGTGCGGGTGGTATGCAAATCACGCCACGTGCGGGGCGTTTTGGGAAGGTTTGGGCGTTTTCTCAGCGTGGCGACGCCGATGCTGTCGCAAGGTTCCTGCGTGGTCTCAAGCTCGGTGAGCGGGAGTTATTGGTTGCATTACAGAATCAAGTTGATGCGACCGAAGAACAGCTTGCCACCGATCTGCGTATCTCGCCGCAGGTAGCCAGTAATCGGTTGACGGCTATCTATGACAAAATGCGGAATACTTTCGCGGATGATGTGCTGGCGGGTGATGATCGTGAGGACTTGCTTCGCTTAATACAATCGCCCAATCGCCCGAGCCGAGAGACCCTGCTCGCGGTTGTACGTCCCGGCGAGGCAGTGACAGTGCTGGATGATGCGGACATCGAGAGCCGCTTAGGGGCCGACGGTGAGTATGCGACGGTGCGCACGGCGTCGGGCATCGTCGGGGAAACACACCTGAATCACTTCGAGTTGGCGACGGGTGACCTCACGCCGATGCTGACGGACGCGATTTTCATCCAGTATGTGGGCGCGGAACGCACACGCGGCTATGACGGCATGAAGGCCAATGAAACGTCGCGGCGGCATGATGTCGAACCGAACGATGTGTTTTTGCTTGTGGACGCGTATGCTGTCGATCGAGTTGGGCAGCGTGGCGTGCAGCGCGTCGAGGTGCAGGCGAGCTACGGCACGCGCTTCTGGGTGATCCCGGCGGACTTCCGGGTGTTTGAGGGGGTCGGGGAGGCCGATGCGCCTACCGTGTTCCTCACCCCGCGCGGAGCCTTTGCCGTGCTGTACACCTCCTACGGCCCCGGCGGTGAGGTCATCCGTGCGATGGCCGAGGGCGAGGTGGTGCAAGCCCAGGACGCCGTAGACGACCTCGGCGAGAAGCTCAGCAACCCGGATGCCTACCTGCTCGTGACGACGCACGACGGCACCGAGGGCTTCGTGCGCGGCGTGGATATGATCTTCGCCGATTACACCGACCTGCGCCCGTCTGCGGTCATCAGCGAGTATGTGCAGTACACGGGCGATACGATCATCAACGGTTTTGCTTCTCTCGATAGCACCCAGGTCGTCGCGCAGATCGGCCCGGGTGTGGTGCTGCAAGTTGCCGACGACGCCAATGTGTGGCAAGCGGGCCGCCCTGCCCCGGTGCGTATGCACGTGGTCGATGCTGAGGGCACCGAGATGTACGTCCCCGCGCAGCAGTTGCGTCGTCCGTTGCAGGAAGGTGCGCCAGGCGTGTTCCTCACGCCAGCGGGCGAGGGCTTTGCGGTGCTGCGCGAAAGCGCCGACCGCGACAGCGCGGCCATCGATGTGATTGCGCCAGGGCAAACCGTTCGTGCGTTGGAAGACCCAGAGACCGTCGCTGCAAATATCGGTGCCCCGCGCGAGTGGTTGGAAGTCATTACCCATGAGGACCGGGCGGGCTTCGTGCAGGCTGGTTACCTGGTGGCCGATACGTTCGCCAATGCCGCCGCGCCATCGACTGAGACGCTGGTGTTTGTGCGGCATATCGGGGACAGTCCGCAGCCGGTGTATCGCATGGGCGCGGGCAACCGTATGGTCGAGGATGACGACGTTGGGATGAGTCCGGGCACGATCGTGCAACTCACCGACCCAACCGACTTGCGCGGCGTCGGGCAACCGGCCACCGCCGAGGGCCTGCGCCGCACGATGGGCGAAGTCCGCTTTGCGAGCGGGTCGACATATTTCGTCGGCCTTGAAAACTTCGAGGTCTTCAAAGAACTCAACCTGGCCACGCTGCACATCACGCCGATACGCGGCCACTTCGGCAAAGTTCGGCGCAGCGCGTTCGATGCCAGCAGCGAGGTGCTCGGTATCGTCGCGGAGGGCGAGAGTGTGACGGTGCTCGAAAGCGTCGAAGGGGCGCGGTCGAAGCTGGGGCAGGCCGGGGCGGAAATTTGGGTGCGCAAGCACGATGGCACGTATGGCTTCACCAACGCGATGCACTTCCGTGTGAGTGAGAGCGACGGCGGTGCCGAACCGACTGCCCTGCCGTTTGTGTTCATTCAGCTGAACGAACAACTGAACAAAATAGGCTTCGTCGCGCCGACCGACGAAAACGGGATGGCGATCGGTAGCCGGTTGGTGCCCGGTGAGGTGTTGCGGCTCGCAAACCCCGCCGACCGCGACCGCGTCGGCACCGATGATGTCGACCCGGTGCAGGTGTTCAACAGCACAGGGAACGCGTTCTATGTGCCGCTGAACGAGTTTGAGATTTTCGATGAGACGGGCGACACCGACGAGCGCCCGCTGCTGATTACCCCGGTGGGTGGGCAGTTCGGCAAAGTGCGCCCCACGCCGAATTACGCGTCGAGCGATGTGCTGGCGGTTGTCGCCGAGGGGGAAATTATCACCGTCATCGAGGCTAAGGCGGGAGCAAGCGACAAACTCGGCCAGCGGAATGCACAAATCTTCGTGCGCACGGCGGCGGGCGTCGAAGGGTATACCAGCGCCGAACGCTACCGGGTCAGTGATAGTTACTTTGGTGCGGAGCCAACACTGCTGGACTTCGTGTTCATTATGGGCAAGGCGGGGGTGCGTCCGCGCCGGTACAACGAGGACACGACGCCTACGCGTCGGGCACTTCAGGAGAAGGTTATTCTTCGGCTGCGCGACCCTGCCGACCGGGAACAAATCGGTGAGCGGGGACCGCTGGTAGCGGCGTTCGATAGCCAGGGGACACCGCTGCTCATCGAGCCGCAGGATTTCACGGTCTACGCAGAGACAGGAGCCGACGCGATCACCCCACCTGCGACCGATGCAGTGTTCGTCTCGCCGCCGCCAAATCGCTTTGGGATTGTGCGGCGGGCGAATTTGGACGGCATCGGCGAGGAAATTGCGGTGGTGATGCCCGGCGAGGTCGTCGAGGTGCTGAGCGGCGAGAACAACATCGGCAAACCCGATGCCGTGATGACGATTCGGAAGCATAACGGCGTGGAGGGCTTGAGCAGTGGGGTGCATTACGGGCGCGAACCCGGTGCCACCCAAGCAAAGCCTGGCGACCCTGGAGACTATCGCCAGAACACCGACGATAGCCCGGTGGAATTGTTCGATTATGGTTTGAATTTTGCGCGGAACCTCGCGCCGGGGCACATTGTGCGGGTAATAGGCGAAGATGCCGAGCCGGGGTACATCCACGTAGCAACTACGAGCGGGGCAACCTTCATGGCGCGGGCGTTCGATTTGACGCCGTTCGAGACGGAGACAATCGAGCCAGAGCCAGACGCGGACGCGCCGCAATACGCCCGCCCGGTGCTAGGCACCTTCACCGTGATGTTTGCCCAGCCCGCCACCAACGCGACCAAGCTAGCCGTCATTGAACAGGGCGAGGCCGTTGAGGTCCTGGTGGAAAATGTCACCCCCGGCGATGTCGAAAGCGGCTACATGCTCGTGCAGCGGCACGACGGCAACCAGGGCTACGTGTTCGCTGCCCGCATGGAACCCACGGATGAGGAACCCGCGCCGCCGTCGGAGGAGCGGCGGTACCTAATATATAGCGGCAGTGCAGACAGCCCAATTACACGCACACCCGGAGAAGGCCCGGTGGGTGTGGCGGTGCAGCCTGGCGGAATTTGTCTGTGGCTCGGCGGTGATGAGATCGACGCGACACGTATTTACTTCGAAGTGCGCACACCGGATGGCACCGAAGGTTACGTCAATGTGATGGATTGGGACACCTTCACCGAGACGTTCTACACGGATGTTATCGGCACCCGTGAGGCCGATACGCTCGCGCGGGTGGCGTCGGCCTTTGCGCCGATCTTCGCCGGGCCAGAGGGTTTTGCCGCCCGGGGGGTTGCCAACGGTGATGAGATCGTGCGGGTGGTCGAAGAAGGCCCAACCCGCACATACATCGAGCGGTACAACGGCGGAACGGGCTATGTCGCCAACCAATCCCTCGACGACCCATTCGTGGGTACCCTCACACCACCGATGACGCCGGATACTGCGATCTACTTAACCAATACCGAACCGGTACAGGTGGCTTCGGGGCGTTATCGGAGCTTCCGTCTGCACACGGGGGTGGTGGTTCGGCTGGTGGACCCCACCCAGGCCGACCTGTTGGGCACGGATGCCGAGGTTCGTGTGATGGAGGTCAACGGCGCAGAGATGGGCGTCCCGGCGACGTCCTTGGTTGTGCTAGACGACACGACGATGCGCACTGTCGAGCGTGCGGTGGACCAGTTGACGCTCGGTGTGGTGGAGGAGGCACCCGTTTACGCGACAACCGACGCGACTGTCATCCTGGGGCAGGTTGAAGCGGGGGGGACAGTCTATGCGTTGGAAGGCCAACTGAGCATCCGCGATAAGCTCGGTACCGACGAATACATCCATGTCGATACGGATGTCGCGCAGGGCTATATGATCGCGCGTAATTTGTTCTTCCGCTTCGAGCCGCCGCAAACGCTCGACGATACGATCGCGATGCCGCCGGTGGATGATGTGGCGATGCGCGTGGAGCAGGTGTTGCTCGATTTTGCGCGGGAGAATTTGCCAGCAGCAGCCGTAAATGATGTGGAAACCTTCGAGGCAGGCAAACGGCTGGAGATTGTGCATCGGGTGTTGGGGAATTACGGTTATCTCGCCGTTGTTGCCGATACAACCGCCCTTCGTGGTGATCTTGATATGCTGCGGTACGTTGAACGGCTGACGCGGCGCTATAGCGAACTCTACGAGTACCTCACCGCGACCCTGATGCCGAGTGTCTCGCAGGCCGAGATCATAGAACTAAGTACCGCCGCTCCCCCGGT
>CAYSVE010000011.1:0-28084 GCA_964434365.1 uncultured Anaerolineaceae bacterium
AATCTTCGTAAGCCCTGCAAACGAAACCAACACAAACCCGACCGACCCCAACAACCCGGCCAACCCAGCACTAAGGAAGGGCGAAAACTGCGCGCGCAACGTACCCGTGCTAGAGATATCGAACAACACCGCGACGCCACCACCCAGGAACGCCGTCATAACGGCAATGAGCACGATAATAAGCACGCGCTGAAGGGTGGTCGTTTCCTTCGCTCCGAAGATGTTCAGCAGCATGAAGGCGATGGTCAACATCACAGCAACGAGCTGGATGTTGACATCGAGGAACAACGTGAGGTAAGCACCCATACCGATGAGGGCGAAGGCGCTTTTTAGGGTGAGCGCCAGGTAGGTGCCCACGCCGCCGATGGTGCCTACCATCGGTCCCATGGCGCGGTCGAGGAAGTAGTAGTCCCCACCGGCACGCGGCATGGCCGTACTCAGTTCGGCCATACTAAACATTGCGGGTAACATGAGGATGCCTGCGATGAGGTATGCGAATGCAACCGATCCGCCGGTTTGCGCAGCAGCCAACCCAGGTAAAAGGAAAAAACCCGAGCTAAACATTGCACCTGTGCAAATCGCATAAACATCGAAGAGGCCAAGCTCCTTCTTCATCTTTGTGTTTGCATTTGTTGGCCCAGGTGTCGCGATGGGTTGCGTTGTTGCCATGCCGAATCTCCAGAATGTGGGGTGATTGTTCTTGTACTAAGAACACATTGTTACGTAAACGATAACCCGGTTTGCGAGGGGCAACCATCGCATTGCCCCGTTTACTAACTAGCATCTCATGTGGTTACACCACGTACAGCCCCACACGCACGTGCCCAGATGTTACATCCCCACGCCCCGATGTCTCATTAAAAGCCGCACCCATGACCTATATCGATACGTCCTGTGGCTATTGGGCGCAAACCCCTGTGAAATTTACCCAAACTAGGACTAAAGAGGGAGGTGACCTTACTTTACACTTTTGATAACATATTTTTAGCATGTAACAGAATTTAGAACCTATGGCAAACACACAAAGCAGTGATTTCGAAGTAAACGTTCGGCGCTTGCGCGACACCGACCCGGCCACGCGCAAAGCGGCCATCGAATGGCTGGCACGGACGAAGAATCCGGCGGCGGTCAAGGCCCTCATGTGGTCTTACCAGCGCGACCCGGAACTCGATTTGCGCCGCTATGCCGGTGAGGCCATCCGCTACATCCGTAGCCAAAACGCCAAGCCGCCCGAAGAAACCCCCAAAAAGCGCACCACGCACTCGCTCCTCGCGATTCGTGACGCCAAGCGCCGCCAGACGCAATCGGCCCGCACGGTCGAAATCGACGGCGTGCCCACCGAGCCGTTGCCAGACCCCACCGACACCGCCACGCCGCCTGACGGCGTTACCGATGGTGCCCGCACCACCGGGGTTCACGCAGCCCAGGTGCGCAAGGTCTACAGTGCCGAAGAGCGCAAGCGCGCTACCCAGGTCGCCTCGCAAGTCATCGAAGGCTTCGAGGTCTATAGCTACATGGACCCCACCTCCGAGGACTACGTCAGCCGCGAGGACTGGGAGCAGGCGCGTACCCTCGCCGTGATGGCCTACGACGACCACGTCAAAGGCAAGGACATCGCCGGGCTGCGCAAACTAGGCATGGCCCTCGACCTCGACCCGAATATCCAGGATGAGGAAGTCGCCGAAAAGGCCGTGAAGTACCTCATGGATATGACGATGTCCTCCGCAATGGGCATCATGATGGACCACGACAAGCGCGACACCTACATCCGTAACCGCATCAAGCAAAGCCGCGGGTTGATGGTGCGCCAAACCTGGCTCGATGTGGCGCTGTTCGGCGTGGCGACGGCCTTGGTGTTGTGCGCGGGCATTTTCGCCACGGTGTATGTGAAGGCGATTCGCTTCGGGGCGCTCACATCGTCGCTGCTGGGGTCCGATGCATACCGCGATACCCTGGAGTTCGAAGGCGTCGACATCGCCGCAACCTACAACCGCATCGGTGAACTCGTGCCCGTGAGCAACACAGCAGGCGCGATGCAAGTCGGCATTACGTGGGGGCTTATCATCGCGGGGGCGCTGCTGGTGATGAACCTCGTCGTGCACTATGCCACGGGTAGCAAGCGCGGCAACCTTACCGACACCCTCAGCAACCTGTTTGCCCTCGAAGCCGCCGTTGCCGCGATCGGCTTTGCGCTGGCGGCCCTGTCGTTCTACCTGTTCTTCCCGGTGAGTTACTTCCAGGCGTTGCGCGGCACGCCGATCTATATTCCGATCATCGCCGGGTTGGCATTTGCGGGTGGGGTGGTCTTCGCCTTCTGGCGCGCCGCGACCCTCGCACGCGTCAGCCGCGAGACGAGCCTATCGCGTGGGTACATCGGCGTCGGGGGCGGGCTGGTGTTGGCAGCGCTGATTGTCGTAGGGGCAGCGTTCGTCATTTAGTACACCCATCCGTACATCCATCTCCACGGGGGAGCAGAGACCGGGCTGAAAGGCCCGGTTTTTGCGTTTACGCGCGGTCGTCCTCCGCCACCCGGATGATGATTTTGCCGATGAAGGCCTTCTCGCCGTACCAACGGAACGCGTCGGGTAAGTCGTGCAGGGGGTAGGTGCGGTCGAGGATTGGGCGAACTTTCCCTTCCTCGACGAGCGCGGAAATTTCATCGAGGCCCTTGTTCGGCCTGTGCGCCAAAATGCCCATCTTCGGGCCGCCTGTACGGGCAAACCACGCCCCGACGATCAACGTTTGCAAAATGCGCGGAATCGCGCCACCTACCACGACGTAGCGCCCGTCGGCCTTGAGCGCGCGCCGGTAATCGAGCACCGACCGAAACAGCACCGGGTCAGCGATGAGATCATAGCGCTGGCCGTTCGTCGTCACGTCTTCCTGGGTGTAATCGACGACATGGTCGGCACCGAGGTCACGCAACACCTCGAGTTTGGCGGTGCTATCCACCGCCGTCACTTCGGCACCGTACAGCTTCGCAAGCTGAATGCCGATTGTACCCATGCCACCGCCCGCACCATTGAGCAACACCCGTTGCCCCGCCTGTACGCCATCGCCCTGTTGCAACGCCTGTATCGCGAGCGCCGCGACATGCGGCACCGCCGCCGCCTGCTCGAAGCTGAGACTGGGGGGCTTCGGCAATAGCGCCGACGATTTCGCGCAGGTGTATTCTGCATAGCCACCGAAACCACTCTCCGACAGATCGCCCATGACGGCGTCGCCGGGTTTGTGGCGCGTTACGGCGCTGCCCACCGCCTCGACGACCCCCGCGACATCGACCCCCATGATGCGAATACCCGGTTTGCGCAATCCACCCGAGATCATACGGTTTAGGAAGGGGCTGCCGCGCAGCAGGCCCCAATCCCAGTCGTTGATGGACGACGCCACTACCTTGACGAGCACCTCGTCGTCTTTGGGTTCGGGTTTGGGGGCATCTTCCAACCGGAGCACATCCGGTGAGCCATACTGGTCATAGACCATCGCTTTCATTCGTTTCCCTCCAGGGTTGGGTTCGATGTTGAATGGACTGGCCGGCACATGAGCTTATCTTCTATGATACTAGCCGGCAACGCACATTCCGCAGATAATTTCTCGCTTCTGAGGATTGATGATGGGTTGCAATGTCGGCAATTTACATCATACGCCTACGCCCCCTAACACATAGTCGAACACAAAAAGGGATTCAACATGTTCAATACAGGTAATCGCTTCGCGGTACAGCCCATGGAGATCGATGATGAGACAATAGCCTTCTACCGCAAGCACCCAGAGGAACTTGATCTCATCATCAACAAGGAAGAGTTTCGTTTGGAGTTCTTCCGCATTCTCTTCTCGATCGGCTTGGCTATCGCGATTGGCGCGCGGGCGGCGGTGCATTTTTTCCCCGAAGCGCTCGGGCCTTTCATGACGAATGTCGTGCTCGACATCGTTTTCGAGATGGGAAATGCGATTCTCGGTGGTGTTCTGACTGCGTACTTCCTCGAATTTTTGGAAGCGCGGCAGTATCAAGAAAATGTGCGCTTTCGTAAAGAGGTGAAGCGGCGCATCGAAGAACTCGACAACAGCGCGACCGCTACGTAGCCCCAATCATGTACGTATCGTAACTCATATTCGACCATATAATTTCACGCTTCCAGCGATTTATAGTGGGCCACGAAAATTGACAAAGGTCAACGCATCGAGTATTTTCGAGGCCCAATCGGCGATCTCACCCCCAAAGAGAGATTTTGAAGGTATGTAGCACCCCCTCAGCAATCGCAAAAGTCTCTCTTGAAAATGCGGCATGTGGGACAAGTGAGTGCGTTCATATACTAAGGAGACAGCGATGCTAGAGGAACTACGCCAGCAGGTCTACGAGGCGAACATCGCGTTGCCCAAGTACAACCTCGTCACCTGGACGAGCGGCAACGTCAGCGGGCGCGACCCCGAAACCGGGCTGGTCGTCATCAAGCCGAGTGGGGTGATGTTCGAAGACCTCACGCCGGAGAACATGGTCGTCGTCGATCATACATGCGCAGTCGTCGAAGGCGACATCGGCCCCAGCAGCGACACCGCCAGCCACGTCCACGTCTACAACGCCCGCCCCGATGTCATGGGCATTGTGCACACCCACAGCAACTACGCAACGGCCTTCGCCGCCGTGAACAAGTCCATCCCGGTGTGCCTCACCGCCATCGCCGATGAGTTCGGCTGCGAAATTCCGTGCGCGCCATATGCGCGCATCGGCGGGCAGCAAATCGGCAAAACCATCCTCGACCACATCGGCGACTCCACCGCGATACTGATGCGCCAGCACGGCGTCTTCACAGTGGGGGAGACAGTGAAAAAGGCCTTGAAGTCTGCGGTGATGGTGGAGGACATCGCCAAAACGGTGTGGATGGCGATGCAAATCGGCGAGATCGAAGAACTGCCCGCCGAGGAAATCCAGGCGAACCACGAGCGCTACCAAACACGCTACGGCACCATGAACGCTAGCATCAACGAATAGGCGACCAATGAAACTCGAAGCAGTCATTTTCGATATGGACGGCCTGCTCATCGACAGTGAGCCGGTGTGGAACAAAGCACGCGTCGCGATGGCCGCCAACCACGGCTACGCATGGTCCGCCCACGATCATCAGGCGGTGATGGGGGTGAGCACCGGCACGTGGGTCCGCTACATGCAGGAGAAACTCGGTTTGGACATGGCCACACAGGCCGTCGAAAACACCATCATCCAGCACATGGTGGCCTACTACAAAACCGAGGGCGTCCCCTACCTGCCGGGGGCGGTCGAAGCAGTGGACCTCGCCCGCGCGAGCGTACCCATCGCGATTGCGTCCGGCAGCCACCCCGCACTCATCGAGGCCGTCAGCAGCGACGCCGCCCTCAGCGGTAAATTCCAGGTCGTGCTCAGCGCAGACGAGGTCGGCAAGGGCAAACCCGAGCCAGACGTCTACCTCGAAGCGGCGAAGCGCCTCGGCGTGAACCCGGCCAACTGCCTGTGCCTCGAAGACAGCGGCAACGGCATTCTTGCAGGGAAGGCCGCCGGAATGCGCGTCGTCGCCGTGCCCGATGAGCGCTTCCCGCCGAGCGCGGAAAAACTCGCCGAGGCCGACATCGTACTCCACACGCTGGAGGATTTCACGTTGGCCCTGGCGGAGTAGGGTACTGACTACCGTTCATGTAGGTTTCGCAGGGGCGACCTCGTAACTGTGTATGCAGCATCGCATAGGTGTTGCCAGCGGCCAAATTATGGCGGCGCGTCGCGCCAGACATCGCGAAAACGTCGCCGTTGTAAAACTCGTGCTTGATCTCGCTTTCCCGCTCGAACGCGAGGTACTTCGCCTCGGTCATGCGGGGCGGCGGGTTTGCAGACATAATCGGCCCTCGATTACTTCTGGCCGATTATACCAACCGACATTTATACAATTCATGACGAAAGTCACGATGGAAAAAACCCTACACCAATGCTACGCTAATAATGCGACGTGGATAGCGGAAGGCAATAACGCCTCCCCTACGTTGGTGCAGTGGTAATGCACCCAAAAGTCCTCGAGCGAGAAACGAATAAGTTCGCATCAAAACTAGCCCAAGGTGACGTGTTTGGACGAACGTCAAATGTGCTCGCGAACCGTACTAGCATCAACATCCTGCAATGATTTGGATAATGCGTTTGTACAGCGGCTTTGGCAACACCCGATTATTCAGGAGCGAATAACTGATGACAGAACGTGTACAAGGCACAGTGAAGTGGTTCAATTCGGAAAAGGGGTATGGCTTCATCTCCCAGGAGAATGGTGACGACCTCTTCGTGCACTACTCCGAAATCCAGGGTTCCGGCTACCGTGAACTGCAAGAAGGCGCCCGCGTGGAGTTCCTCATTACCCCCGGTCGGAAGGGTATGCAGGCCTCGCAGGTCACCGTCGTCGAGTAGTCTAGCGACCATCACGACAAATGATGAACCCGCTTCAGTGTTCTGAAGCGGGTTTTTTTTTGATCCCGTAGCACCCCCGAAAATAGTCGCTTCGCCGTGGGTGTCCATCAAACAAACCCACTACCGACCACTACCGCGCGGCAACCTCCTCGGCTACAGGTTCGGTTTTGGGGGCCGCGTCGTCATCCTTGGGGAAGGCCACCACCGCACCCGGCACCATCACGCGCACATAGCTGCCCACCCGAACCGCCACCTGCGACCACACGCGTGCCGTAATCGTCACGCCATCGGGCAGCACCAGCGTCAGCAACTGATACGGCCCATGAAACCGCACCGAGTCTACACAGGCGTTACCGCGCGGTGCGAATGTCACCTGCACCGCCTCGGGGCGCAGCAGCACCTCCACCTCGCCCTCGATGGGGCGGACGAGTGGCAAAACCCCCAGCGCACACTCGACGAACGCGCCGTCGGCGGTGCCCGGCAGCCAGTTCGCCTCACCGATGAACCCGGCCACGGTTTTGCTGGTCGGCTCCAGGTAAATATCGCGCGGCGTGCCCATTTGCATCAGCGCACCACGGCGCATCACCGCGACCTTGTCCGCCACCGTAAGCGCCTCCTCCTGATCGTGCGTCACGAAGACCGCCGTCGCCCCGGCCTCCTTGAGAATCCGGCGCACATCCTCGCGCATCGTCTGGCGCAGCGCTGCATCGAGGTTGCTGAACGGCTCGTCGAGCAGCACCACCGCCGGGTTCGGCGCGAGGGCACGTGCCAGGGCGACACGTTGCTGCTGACCCCCGCTTAGCTGGTGCGGAAAGCGATTTTCCGCGTGTTCCAGGCCCACCAATTTCAACATCTCGCGGACGCGCTCCTTGCGCCCTCGGCGCGACGTCAGCGCAAAACGGACGTTATCGGCCACGCTCAAATGTGGAAAAAGCGCGTAATCCTGAAAGACCATCCCCACCCGCCGATCCTCCGGCGGCACCCACTCGGTATCACTCGCCTCGGCGGCAGCAACACGCTTGCCACCCAGCCACAGCGCGCCCGTATCCGGTTGCTCCAGCCCCGCGATGAGCCGCAGCGTGGAGGTTTTCCCACACCCGCTGGCCCCCACCAGCGCCAGGATATCCCCCTCCGCCACGCTCATACTCACGCCGTCCACCGCGCACAAATCGCCGTAGTGCTTGCTCACATTGTCCAGTCGAATCACCGCGTTCATCGGGTTTGGTCTCCTACACGCATCAAAATGAAAACCGGGATGAGGCCGACGACCACAATCGTCAACGACGGAATAGCCGCCGCCTCCCAGAAGCCTTCCACACTCAAAAAGTACGCCCACAGCGCGAGCGTATCCATACCGAAGGGACGCAGCAACAACGTCGCGGGCAGTTCCTTCATCACATCGACGAAGATGAGAATCGCCCCGGCGGCCATCCCCGTGCTCACCAGCGGCGTGTGGATGCGCCACAGCACGCGCCATGGCCCCGCGCCGAGTGTCCGCGCGGCCTGTTCCATGTTCGGTGTAACCTTCTCCATGCTGCTTTCGACGCTGCCAAAGCCGATGCTCATAAAGCGCACGACGTAGGCGTACACCAGCGCAACGATCGTCCCCGTGAGCAGATATTCGGGCCGCGTCCAGCCGAGGTAGTTCGCCGCGAAATTCGTCAGCGGGCCATCCAATGGGTTAACGAACAACAACACCCCCGCCGCCACCACCGACCCCGGCATCGCGTAGCCGAGCGTCGCAATCCGCGCGAGGAACATCAACCAGCGTGGGCGCAAACCGGGCGCGTTTTTCCGTGCGCCATACGCAATTATCAACGCCAGCAGTACAGCGACCCCCGCAGCGATACCCGCCAGCGAAACCGAATTCACGATGTAACCGAAGTATATTTGTCGCCAGAGGCCCACGCTTGGGTCGATAGCCTCCTCGACCGCCCACCGCGCCAGTTGCACGGTGGGCAGCACAAACGCGAACGCAATAAGGCCAGCACAGGCCAGCACCGCCGCCCACTTCGATGTGCCGCGTAGCGACTTCGGTCGGAGGTGTGCGCCACCCTTTTGGCCGAACTGCGCTTGCCCACGCAACAAACGCTCCACTACGATCATCGCCAGCGCAACGAACAACAGCAGCGATGCCAGCTCGGCAGCAGGGCGGTGGTCGAATTCCGCATTCCAGATGACGACAATGCGCTCGCTGAGGGTGGGAAAGCCGAAGAAGCTCACCGCACCGTACTCGGTCATGGCCTCCATCATCGCGAGCACCGCCCCCGCTGCGATGCTCGGGCGCGCTAGCGGTAGCACCAACCGAAAAAACGTCTGCATCCGCGAGAGGCCCATCACCTGCGCCGCCTCGACCGTCGTTGCAGCCTGTTCACGAAAGGCCGCACGCGCGATTACAAACACATAGGGGTACAGCACCAGCGTCATCACGAGGATAAGCCCCCCCGCCGACGTAATATCGGGGAAGTAACGCAACTCACTGCCTGTCAGGTTTCGCAGAAACGTCTGCACTGGCCCGGCGAACTCGAAAATGCTCGTGAACGTAAAGCCCATGATGAAGCCGGGTATCGCCAGCGGCAGCAGCAAGGCCTGCGCAAAAATCCGCCTACCGGGGAAGTCGTATGCCGTGACGAGCCAGGCAAAACCGGTGCCGAGCACGGTCGTGCCAACCCCGACCCCCACCACCAGCACCAACGTGTTGCGTATCACGCGTGGGAGGAAGGTGTTCCACATCCGTGCCCAAAGCGAAAACGACGGCGTCAACAACTCCGTCGTGAGCAGGGCAATGGGCACTAAAATGATGAGCGTCACAACCGCAGGCAGAAAAATCGCAACCCCACGCTGGACGCGCCCCGTCGATAACATTCGATCTATCCGTTTCTAGTCATAACTACCACTGGTTACTACAAAACACTCATTACGCTGTTAAATGCCTAGTCCCTACATGGCTACGCACGGCTTTTGTTGTCGCGCGTCTCGTTAGGTTCCAGTTACTTCGGCTCAAAATCGGGATGGCAGCGATAATGGTATTCACCTTCGCATATTCCTCCACAACCGGTGGGTTTGGCATTGCAAGATGCGTACAGAATCTACACAAACGTGTAGGGGCGAGGCCGTGCCTCGCCCGATAAAAACCGACCGCACGTTTAGTTCTCGGTAAACCCGAAGTCTGCGGCCTCGAGCATTGCAACCGACTCCGACTGTAGCGCGCCATATTCCCACAGCGGGTAGCCGGTGTCTAGCATCACTTCACCGAAGCCCGCAATGGTCTCGTTCGGCTCGGCTGCCGGGTTAGTGGGGAACTCGTAATTCACACCCGGGAAGCACTCCGGCGCGCCGCACTGGTTTTCGGTGGCACTCAACCACTCGAGGAACAGCACCGCGTTATCGAAGTTAGCGGCATTGGCCACCACACCACCCCCGTTGATGTTGAAGAACGTCCCGGTCGTATCCTGGTTCATCCACTTTAGTTGCACCGCGTCGAAGGTCGCCACATCATCGGCATCGCCGTTAGCGAGGCGGCCCATGTAGTAGTGGTTCACCACAGCCACATCGCATTCCCCTGCCGCGACGGCACGAATTTGGCCAGTGTCGCTGTTGATGTAGCGCGTGACGTTACCCGCAATGCCCGTCGTTACGGCGGTCGCTTCATCGACGCCCAGGTTGTGGATAAGGCTGCTGAACAAGCTCACAGTGTAGATGTGGCTGGCCGGGCGCATACACAGGCGGCCTTCCCACGTCGCGTCGGCGAGGTCGGCATAGTTGTTGACCGCTGCGATTTCATCTTCCGTCACGTTGGCCGGGTTATAGACCACCGTACGCACGCGCTGGCTAAAGCCGAACCACATGTTGTTCGGGTCGCGTTGGCTTTCTGGCAGGTTGGCCATCAAAGCCTCGCTTTCGATCGGTTGCAGCAGCCCTTCTTCGGCGGCGATGGACAGCACACCCGCGTCAATCGCCAAAAATACGTCAGCGACACTGCGGTCACCACGATCGAGGTCGGCACGCAAACGACCGAGCAGGTCACGCGGGCTACCGGCACTCGTACGAATCTCGACACCCGTTTCCTCTTGGAAGGCGACAAACGGCGCTTCCAGGTCGCCGTAGTGGCGCGACGAGTAAATATTCAGGACGCCGGGGTCATCCTGGGCAGTTGCAAAACCAAACCCGGAGAGTGCAATCAAAAGGACGGACAGGGTTAGGAGCGATACACGATTCATGTAACGAAAATCCTTAGGTAATGGCAATTGAAGATTGATGTGCGGCTGCAGCGCATGGTCCCTACCATACGCGAACCGCCCCCACACGTCCACGCAGCGCGTTAACCCCAGGGCTAAGCCTACGGTACATGCAAAGATTGCGAGCGGGTAAACCGGGTTTGAATCGGGTGAGCGCAATTGTGACACTTGGCGCAATCTTCAATTTAGAGGTGGCAAAATTTATCGCAGATAGCAACGTGCAACAGACGAAGGATAAATCCCCCCGCCTGGGTACTCAACTACGACCACGGCGTCTGCGGGCGGGGCAGCAGCTCGCCACCCTCGTAGATGTCCACTTTTTCGTTGTAAAACGCCATCAGGTCTTTGATCTTCGGGTCGACCGGGCCGGGGTAGGCCCACACCCCATTTTGCAGTGTTGCATCCCCCACCTTAACCGTCCAATACCGCGCGAAGCCCCTATACCGGCAGCCCGCCTCGTGCGACGTTTCCATATTGGATGCGGGTTCGGTGGGGCGGTCTAATGGGGTAACAGGCCGGGGAGATGCCGGAGGGCCTCCCCGTAGGTTGCTAACTAAGAAACAGTCGCGATGGCGACCGGCGTCACATGGCGCATCTGCACCGATTGCGGATCGATGGCCTGGAACAGCGGCGCGAGGGCCGGGTCTTGCATGGCGGTTTCACCGGCGGCGTGGGCCTGTTCCATACTCTCCCAGTGGACGAGGTCCACCCACTCGCCGTTTTCACCCTCGGAGAGTTCGCGGCTGATGTAGCCCGCGAACGCCTCGATGACGGGCTGCGTCTGCGCTGCTACTTTCAGGAATTCCTCGCGGCTCACGCCGTCCTTGAGCCTGAAGATACCGATTTCGATTGCTGGCATGGTGTGCCCTCCTGTTGAATTTGATTGACAACCCCAGGGTACCCCCCACGACTGACAACCCTATGTCAGGAGCGAAACGAGTTTTTGCGCCTCTTCGCGCATTTCGTCGCGCAACGATAGCGGCGACAACACCTCGGCGTTCGCACCCCAGCCCAGCAACCACGACCGAATCTCGTGCACTTCATCGACATGGTAATAGCTCACACCGGCGTCCTCCACAACGAAACCGTAATGCTGCCGCTCCGTCACGAAGCGGCGCACCGTCGGCGCAAAGCGCACCCGAATTTCGATGTTCGGCTCGTCGTCCTTGGTGGGGAGGTCGCGTATCGCGAACGTCTCCGGCAGCACGCGCATATGCTCGATGCGGTCCACCCGAAAGGCACGATAGTCCTCGCGCAGGCGGCAATACGCATCGAGATACCACGCCCCACCCCCATACGACAATTCCAGCGGCTCGATGTGGCGCTCGGTGACACCCGTTCGCGAGTGGTAACGCATGAACACCACCCGCCGCTTGACGATGGCATCGGCGAGCGTTTGCAACTCCGGCTCGTCGAGAGAGTTGTGCCACGCAGGCATGATAAACGAAATGTGCGCAGTCTCCTCAGAGACTTGCCGCCGAAGCCTCGGCGGCAGCACCGCCTTGATTTTATCGAGCGCCGCGGCAGCATCGGACGTGAGGTTGCCGCTCGCGGCGAGCATATTCAGGCCAAGGTACGCCGCAGATGCTTCGTCGGGTGTGAAGAGCAGCGGCGGCAGGGTGTACCCTTCCAGCAGGTGATACCCCGCCCCGGCCTGCGACACGATCGGCACGCCCATCTGTTGCAGGGCAGCCATATCGCGGTACACCGTCCGCTCACTGATCTCGAAGTGCGCCGCAAGGTCTTGCGCCGTCACGATACGGCGGGTTTGCAGCCGCAACAATATCGCAAACAGTCGGTCGATGCGGTTCATGGGGTGGCGCTCCGTTATAATCTCTCCAAACCATATTCTAAACCGAAAACCCGAAACGCCACGGCCAACGCCCACGTACAGTACACAACTGCGACCTTATTGCGAGCATCGCTTTATGGACACCAGCCCAACCCCAATCGCCCGTCGAACCTCGATTCTCGATGCGGTCGACCCCGCCCCGCGTGCGGCCTGGTGGGTCTTCTGGCTAACCGTACTGACGCTCATTTTCGGCACCGCCGTCGGCGGCACCTGGGACCGCATCTATCACGGCCTCGTCCCATTCGATGGCTTCTGGTCGCCGCCACACCTCGTGGTCTACGCGAGTGGCGGCATTGCCGCGCTACTCGTCATGGCGATGATCTACACCCCACGGCTGCGCGCGGCTTTCGGCCACCGCTTCGATGTGAAAATTCTACCGCTTACCGTCGGTGGTGGGCTGGTCCTACTCGGCTGCGGGCTGGCGATCCTCGGCTTCGCCGGGGCCGTGCTCGACAACTTCTGGCACACGCAGTTTGGCCTCGATGAAACGTCGTGGTCCTTCCCACACTCGATGCTGGGGTGGTCGCTTATATTGATTACCCTCGGTGTAGCCTCTACACGCATGAGCATGGCGCGTCCGTGCCGATGGTATACCCACATGCTGCTCACGTACCTGGTCCTCACCGTGAGCCTCGGCACCGTGCTCGGTCCCCTCAGCGACGCCCGCACCCTCGAAAGCCTCGAACTCGTCTACCAGTTACCCGGCCTTTCCGTCGAAGAACCTCAGCACACCTACCGCATCTACCGAGACTTCAACCTCACGCGCACCAATCCGCTCCTGTTGATCCTCGCGCCACTGTGGTTCGGTGCCGCGCTGGCGTTTTCGCAGGGCATGGACCGCCGCTGGTGGGTGATGCTTCCACCGCTGCTCGTGATCGCGCTCGGCGACAACGCTGAGGACACGGTGCTGCTGTTCGAGCAGGTGTACGCCACCGATTTGCCCGCAGCCGCCTCGCGCGCGCTACCGATTATCCTGCCGCTCGTTGTGTGGATGCTGCTGCGCTGGCGACGTGTGCCGCCCTGGTGGAACTGGGGCATCAGCGGGGGGCTATTCGCGCTGATGCTCCACAACACCTACGACATGCCGACCTATGGCCTGTTGCTTTTGCCGATATCCGTCGCGGTGACACTGCTCGGCGCGTGGCTGGGCAGGCGAATTCACGCGATCGTTCAAAAGCCCGATTCATTTGATGCGGTGCGTCCGCTGCTGCTGATGCCACTCGTGGTTCCGCTATTCACCGGCATCGTCGACCTCTACCTGCGATTTACCGTGCCGTAAGCTACTCCATCTCGACGAGGTAGAACGTCCCGCGCACGTCGCCGTAGAACGTCTGCCCGGCGGTGTGCAAATTGAAGTACAGTTCACCCTGCCGCGCGACGTACTCCAACCCGGCGATGGTGCGGAAACGGTCGTTCGGGATGGTCGGCACGAT
Organism: uncultured Anaerolineaceae bacterium; assembly: GCA_964434365.1. GTDB lineage: Bacteria > Chloroflexota > Anaerolineae > Aggregatilineales > Phototrophicaceae > CAYSVE01. Next base: position 13,942 of record CAYSVE010000011.1, read on the forward strand.
GGGGCAACCGGCGGTGAATGCACCCACGAAACCCGCCCCGTTTTCGATGACCGCTTCGAGGTCGGCGTTACGAATTTCCAGCGACATCGTACCATCGGCAAGGAACTCGCTCACGTCGCCCATCATGCCGAAGTCCACGATGATCGGCCCAAGCTGGCCGGGGCGTCCGCAGTGAAGGTGCACCAACACGATGTTTTCGGGGTCGATGTTGGCGATTTCTACGTGGATATAGGCGCGGCTCAGGTCGTTGGTGAATTCGAGTACGGCGTGCGCCCGGCCCGGACGCTCCTCGCGTGGGGTCGATGGCTCCGTCGAGCGGAACTGTTGCGGTGCCAGCCGAGGCACATCCTCTTCTTCCTCGGCCTCTTGCTGCGGGCTGGAATACGACTCGTACACAAAGCCGATCTCGCCTGCCGCCGCCACATTCAACGGGATTCTGCTCTCGCGGTCGAGTTCGTCGCGTGGTTCGCCCTCGCCCATCTCGTGTTGCGCGAACGCCGCACCGCCGAAAATCAACGAGGCGATGAGAAAAATAAGCAACAGCCGGTTGCGGGTCATCGGGTAGTGCCTCCCAGAAAAATCTTATTCGGAAGGCATATTCTACCCGCCGAGTAACGTTATTGCCCTTTACCCAACCGATGGAAATCATCGCGTAGACGCCCGTACATCGCCTTGAACTGCGCGTACCGGTCGTCGTACAGCGCACGATTGGCCGGGTTCGGTTCGGTGGGGTGGTCGTAATCCGGCGACGGCACCGCATCGAAGCCCTCGAAAACGCCGACGCCCACCCCCGCGAGCATCGCCGCGCCCACACCGGCCTGCTCCACCGCCAGTGATTTGCGCAGGGGGGTGTTCAGCACATCGGTGAGCACGGCGCGCCACAGCGGCGTTTCGATGCTGCCGCCGGAGCCGACGACGTTTTCGGCCCTACCGCCAATTTCCAGCGTGATTTCGGTCGCCTCGCGGACGGCAAAGGCCACCCCTTCGATGACGGCACGCGCCATGTGCCCCAACGTATGATAACTCGTCAGCCCGATGAAGCTCCCGCGCGCGTGCGGGTCCATATGGGGTGTGCGCTCCCCGTTGATGTACGGCTGGAACAACAGGCCATCGGCGCCGGGGGGAACCTCCGCGGCGGCGGCGCTCAGCGTCGCATAGTCGGTGCCGACGAGGTCGCGTAGCCAGCGCAACGACAACCCAGCGGCCAGTATCGCGCCCAGGGCGTACACCTGCCCCGGCACCGCGTGGTTGAACACGTGTAAACGCGGGTCAGTCTGGAAGTCATCGGCGAGCGGTGCGAACACCTGCCCACCGCTGCCCACCGTCACCGAGAGCGCACCAGGCCGCAAAATGCCGTTCGCGACGGCCTGCGCGGGTTGGTCCGCTGCACCACTGACGACGGGCACCCCCGCCCGCAGGCCGAAGGCTTCCGCCGCCTGCGCCGTGAGTTCGCCCACCACCCCCGCCGACGGATGCACGGCAGGGAAGAGCGCCGGGTTCAGCTTTGCTGCGTCGATGACATCGGTAGCCCACACGCCCGCACGCACATCGAAGAGGGCGGTGCTGGCCGCGTCGGTGGGTTCGGTGCTCATCACGCCCGTCATCTGGTAGCGGATGTCGTCTTTCGGCAGCAGCACAGCGTGCGCCGCATCGAGCAACTCGGGTCGGTTGGCCTGGGTCCACAGCAACGTCGGCCCCATGAACCCCGCTGCGGGGACCGTCCCCGTGCGCCCGATGAAGTTCGGCAGCGCGTTTTGCAACGGCTCGCAGTACGGCGCGCTCCGCTGGTCTGCCCAGATGATGGCCGGGTGGAGCACGGTGCCATCGGCAGCGCGGAGCACCACGCCGTGCATCTGCCCACTAAAGCCGATTCCCGCCACGTCTTTGTGTTCCGCCGTCACCTTGCGGACGGTTGCGACGACCGCACCCCACCATTCCGCCGGGTTTTGTTCCGCGAGGCCGGGTGCGGGCCGGTGGATGGGGTATTCCTGCCCGGCCACTGCCACAACCGAGTTTTCCGCCGGGTCATAAAGTACAGCTTTCGCGCTGGAGGTACCGATGTCGATGCCGAGGAGCATAGCCACTAATCTCACTGAATTGAATGATACAAAATAGTTCGCACAAGCACGCGAATTTATCAACGAAATATTAACGCAAATCAACTAAATCTCAAAACCCATTGTAATGTTTGTAAATAGTTAGACAAATCAAGGGACCCTTACACAATTCCAGAAATCCTTCACGTAGAATTGGCGTAGCCTTGTAAGCATGATGAGTGTAACCATATCCAATGCTACAAACCGAAACCGAACTTTACCCACCGATGACGCCCCTCAGCGAGCAATGTAGCTGGGCCAAACTCGATGACGACCGTATCATCCTCATCCAACTCTCCGACACGACCCGCAACACCATCGACGCCTGGGTCGACTTCGCCATAAATGTACGCGAACACTGGGAGATCTCGCAACGCTTGCTCATCCTCGTCGATATGAGCGGCGGCGACTTCGCCTTCTCGCCCTATGCCAACAGTCGCTCCCGCGAGATGATGTCCGTACGGCCCGAGATTAAAGAGTCAATCGCGATTGTGGTACGGCGGTCCATCATGGGGCAGTTGATGAGCATGGCGATGCAAGCCAGCAATCGCCTGAGCGGCACCTCGCTGCAAGTGTGCCACAGCCGCGAGGACGCCCTTCGCTGGCTGCGCGCGCAGGGCCAAAATCAACGGTAATTCTTCGAGCATATTGTCTCGTTTGGGGTTATGATGGGCGTTACCAGGGACTTTCCTAACCAAAAATGAGGCAATACCTTATGACCAACTTCGTCGAAGTTTTGAAGACGACCGACCTCGAAGACGGCCACGGCACTACCGTATTCGTCAACGAGCGCGACATCGCACTCTACCGCTACGAGGGAGGCTTCTACGCGCTCGATAACACCTGCCTTCACCGGCAGGGCAAGCTCGGCGATGGCCACATGGACGGCCCGAACGTCATTTGCCCGCTGCACCACTGGGATTACGATGTGCGTACGGGCGTCAGCCGCTACGACAGCCGCGAGGCCGTCGCCGTTTACCCCGTGCGCGTCGCGGGGGAAAGCGTCCAGGTCGACGCCGATACTGTGCCGCCCAAGCCGCGCTTCGAGAACGAATACCTCGGCCTGTACACCCGCCGCACAGACACGATCGAATTCGAGAAGCACGACATACACGACAACAGCACGGGCACCCGCTAGTTCGTCGAGCCGATGTGCAGCGAGCGCCGCCCCAACCCCAATTTCGAAGACCTGTACTTTTTGCCCGGCCAGCTTGCCAACCTGCCTCTCCTCGACGACGAAGTCGTCAGCACCGAAGTGGTCATCGGCGAAAAGCGAAACAAACCGCTTAAGCTGAAGGCCCCGGTTTACGTCAGCCACATGAGCTACGGCGCGCTCTCGCCCGAGGCGAAAATGGCACTCGCCAAGGGCACTGCCGAGTTCGGCACCGTGATGTGCAGCGGCGAGGGTGGCATGCTACCCGAAAGCCGCGAACTCGCCGCGCAGTACATTTTCGAAATGGCGAGCGGTTACTTCGGCTGGACCGAGGAGAACATCGCCAAGGCCGACGGCATCGAAATAAAGATGGGCCAGAGCGCAAAGGCCGGGCTAGGGGGGTTGCTGCCCGCCCACAAGGTGAAGGGACGTATCGCCGAAGTGCGCGGCCTGCAAGAAAACACCGAAGCCCGTAGCCCATCGCGCTTCACCGATATCAACTCGCTGCAAGACATGAAAGACCGCATCGCCTGGATTCGCTCGGTAAACCCGGATATTCCGATCGGCATCAAATTTGCCGCCAGCCGCATCGAAGCCGACCTCGCCGCCGCCCACGAACTCGACGTCGATTGGATTACGCTCGACGGACGGCAGGGGGGTACAGGTGCCGCCGGCAAACACGTGAAGGACAACATCTGCGTGCCAACCGTCTACGCGATTCCGCGTGCCCGCAAATGGCTCGATGACCACGGCAGCGATGTGAAGTTGCTCGTCACGGGTGGCTTCCGCACCGGGCCAGACATCGCCAAAGCCATCGCGCTCGGGGCCGATGCCGTCGCCCTCGCCACCGCCGCGATGATGGCCATCGGCTGCCAGCAGTACCGGGCATGCAGCAGCAACAACTGCCCGGTGGGCATCGCCACCCAGAAGATGAACCTGCGCGACCGCTTCGACCACGAAACCAGTTCGGTGCGGCTGGTGAACTTCTTCGAAGCGCTCACCGAGCAAATGACCGACTTCGCGCGGATGTGCGGCAAGCGCAACCTACACGACCTCTCGCCCGACGATATGGTCACCACCAACACCGAAATCGCCAACCACACCCCAATTCCACACGTATAACTGAGCAGATCACCGACGAACGGGAGCACCCGTGTGTGCTCCCCTTTTGTACGTTTTTCTCTATCGTAATCGTAGAACGAAAAAAGCACCCCTGTGGGTGCTTTCGAATTCACGCTCCGATTCGGTTGGCGAATCTACGCAATAAGCCCAATGCTCACCATGAACTCGCGTACCTGGTCGTGTAAATCGACGAGTTCCGAGTGTAGCGCGTGCCCACACTGCCGAATGTAACCGATGGCCTCTTCGTAAGCCGGGGGTAAGTCGCCGAGCGTCAGCATCAGGTCGCTGTAACCGATGACTGTCGTCACCGGGGAAAGGGCGTCGTGGCTGAGGTAACGTCGCAGTTCCTCCACCGGGCCAGATGAATGGTGGAAGAACGCATTCGCAAACGAATGATTGTTCCGGCGAATGATCCGCAGGAACTCTTGCTGTTCCTGCGAGAGCGGGCCAGCCTGCTCCAGCATGGCCGAGGTTATATCGTTGATATAGTTTGCATAGCTATAGATGTTGTCCATAAGCTCGTACAATCATCTTTTCTTTTGGCGACGCGCAAATTGTAACACAAATTAAACGGGTAACAACAATTTTTTTACGAAATTAGGTAATGTAACAACTTTGATACAATCGCTTTGATTTTAGGTCATTTCCCCGATTTTAGACAACGCGAAAACGCGTAAAATTACCGTACTGCACACAACGCGAGGCAAATCCTCCAAAGTGGCGATCTCTGTTCAGTGGGACAACAACGAGCAAACCATCGTGCGGTTCGAATACGAAGGCAATTGGGACTGGGAGGGGTTTTACAAGTACATCGGTGAAGCCAACGAAATGATGGATACCGTGCCGCATCCCGTCGTATCCATCGTCGATATGAGCAAAACCAACCACATGCCCCCCAACGCTATCGCCCACATTCGGCGCATCGTGGACGTATCTAAAGAGCACAACAACTCCAACATCAGCGTATTTGTGGGGGCGGGGCGCTTCGCAGAAATGCTATTCAGTACATTGCAAAAAGTTTACCCAGATACAAAAACCATCGCCGGCTTTCACTTCGTCGATACCATCGAAGAAGCACGCCCCCTGGCACTAAAACTTCAGGCAGAGCAGGCCGCGAACAGTTAAAGCGCCTGCGCAAACAAGCCATACAACGGTGAGCGAGACCGACGGGTTCCACTCACCGTTGCGGGTGTGGTTTAGTGATTGCCATTGGTGACGGGCTTCACCTTATCGAGCGTCGCCTTACCGGGCGGCTCTTCGTCGCCCTCGCCCTTATCGGCGGCGTCTTCTTTGTCCTTGGCCCGTGCGGCTTCGGTTTGCGCCGCTTCACGCTGGGCCAGGAAGGCATCGCGCGCGGCAAGCTGTTCCTTGAGGCCACTCAGGCTCGTGCGCAGTAGCGCCAGCGGAAGCTCGGTGCCGTCGGCATACGCGACACGCGTCAGCGCGTGCACCGCCACCTCGCGGATGAACGCTCCCGGCGAACCGACCAGCTCCGGCACGACCTCGCGGTGCGCGTCTTGCCACATGGGGCCAAGGTACTTGCGCAGCATCTGCTCGGCGTCGGCCTCGCGCTTGGTCTCGGGCACGATGAAGATGCGGTCCAAACGACCCGGGCGCTTCAGCACCCGCTCGTCGATGGCCTCAGGGTAGTTCGTCGTCGCGATGAGCAGCGTCCCACGCTCGTTGATCTCCGCCTCGCTGCCGTCCAGCGTGTTGAGGATGAGCGCCTTCTCTTCCTCGTGCAGGTAGGCGTCTAGCTCCTCAAGGATGATCAGCGTCGGTACTTCACTGCTGGCCGCGACGCTCAGCGCATGCTGAATTTTGCCGAAGTTGCTGCCGTAGTCGTCGTTTTGGTTCTTGTGCGCGCTACTCACGTAGATCACAAGGTAGTCTCGCGAGATGGCCCACTTCGCCAGCGCCGAGCAGATCATCGTTTTGCCCGTACCGGGCACGCCGGCCAGCATCAACTTGCGGAAGGGCTTCAGGTTGAGCCGCTTGTACACGCCCACACCCTTCTTGAAGAAGCCGTCGACATCGCCGAGGATGTCATCCTTCAGGCCCTGCGGCAGCACGATTTCATCCCAATCGGTCGTCGGCACGAACGACCGCGTACGGCCACCGATGACGACCACCTTCTCGTCAGGGTCCATCGCATAAGCGAGGCGCACCACTTCACCCTCGAAGGCCGACCACATCGGCAGGAAGGCGCGCGGCACCCCAGCCAGCGCGATGCGGTACCACTCCTGGTCGGCGTAGTGCGTGCCCAGCACCACCGCCTCGACTGTACCGCTCGGGCCGTCGAACTCGTACACGTACGCCCCCATGCTGAAGGTGATGTCGCCGTGGTCGTTATATTCCGCGATGCGCGTCACCACCGGGCATTCGATCTCGCGCACCCCCGCGAAACGGTAGCCCAGGAACGTCTGGTCCTGGGGGATTTTACCCAGTGCCAGCGCGTGCACGATCTCCTCATTCGGCCACACCGTGACGACATCCTCGGTGGGGCGGTTGGCAATCCACTCTTTTTCGATCCACTGTGCAAGCTGGTCGCCCTTGAGTGACAGGTCGTTCTGTGGGTCGTAGCAGAAGGACATGGGTGTTCACTTTGTTATCGCGGACAGAAAACGGTCGGCGCACAACACCCCGACCGACTTCAACAATACACCATGAACACACCATTGCAATCCCCTAGTAATTGGGGGTTATGCGGGCCAGGCGGGTTCAAAATGGCCCATAAAGATGAGTAACGTATAGAAATAGCTGTCCACTCGCCCCGCCATCGCTCGCAGACGGTTACGAATCGTAGGGATGTAGCCCGCTACGTCCGCCACAACACCCGAAAACCTACGTAAGATCAAACGTGTGCCAGCCAATTTTATATACATGATCCACCACTTCTTGCCATGCTTCTTCCGTTGAGAAATCAAAGCGGGTAGGGGGTTCAGTGTGAAACGTCACAAAACGATTGATGATGTCGCGCCGTGCAATCTCCTTCCAGCCACTAATTGGCTCGCGACCCTGTATTTGGCGCACCATAACAATATATCGTTGGTAGCACGCCTCGAAGTCGATGAACTGCTGCACACCCTCATCATCGATGTACACGATGCCATCGTCCCGCAACTCGACGATATTCGTTTCATCCATCGTCACAAACCTCCACGTTTAATGCCGTAACAACACAGAATATCGCATAAAAAGTTAGATCAAACCTTTATCAAACCCGTAAAATCCCGTGACTTTGCCATGTCCATCTTATATGCTATGAGCATTGAACTTGCTTCAACAAAAAATAAAGAGCAGCATCATGTATTCCAAAAACCCCAAGCCCCAATTCGACCCCGACCCCGACTATGAACACCCGCCCGTGGTTTACAACCCACCACAGCCCATGGCCGACCTGCCCCTCCTCGATGAGGAGCGCGACGCCGAAACCGTTGTTCTGCAACCCGTGCGCGTCGATGATGAGGCGTAATAGCGAGGGAGGTGCCCGGTAGGGGCATCGTTTTTGCCCCCACCGGACTGCGGGAAGTGGTCTATCTAGTGGTCTATCTATATCTAATTGAACGGGAAGACCAGCGGCACGCCGAGTAGCGTCACGATGAGCATGATAAACACCAACGGCACACCCACCCGCATATAGTCGCGGAAGGTGTACTGCCCGGCCCCCATCACCAGCGTATTCACCGGCGAGGCCACCGGCGACGCGAACGCCATACTCGCGGCAATCGCCACCGCCATCAGGAAGGCCTGCGGCTGCACGCCCAGCGCGCGCGCCGTCGCCAGTGCCACCGGCGCGACGATCACCGTCGTCGCCGTATTGGAAATCACCTGCGTGAACAGGCTCGTCAGCAGGAACAACCCGGCCATAATCACGATTGGGCCATAACTCCCCAACGAGCCGATGAGGCCATCGGCGGCAAGCTGCACCAGCCCGACCTTACCCAGCGCCGTACTCATCGGCAGCATACCGGCGATGAGCACGATACTCTTCCAATCGATCGACTGATACGCGTCGTCCATCGTCAGGCAGCCCGTGAGCACCATCGCGAGGGCCGCGCCCATGCTCGCCAGCACCAGCGACCCCTCGCCAGAAACAAGAATGACCAACATCGCGAGCATAATCACCGCCGCGATAATCGCCTTGCGCCCGAACGCCGGTTGCAGGTCGGGCGGTTGGCTGATGAGCACCACATCGCGCGGATTCTCGCGCAGTTGCAGGATATCCAACCAGTTACCCTGGAGCAGCAGCGTATCGCCCATGCGAATCTCCTCTTTCGCCGGGTCAAGCTTACGCTCCACACCGGGGCGGCTGATGTCGAGCACGGAAACATTGTACGTATCCCCAAAACGGCTTTCGAGCACACTGCGGCCCAGCAATCGCGAGCGCGGCGGCACCAGCACCTCAGCGAGGCCGTACTTCTCGTTGGCGACCGTCTCGTCCTTCGCGACGAAACCGCTATCCACCAGCGCCATACCCCAGTAGCGCGCCGCCTTTTCGATGTCCTCTTTTTCGCCCTGCACCACGAGTTGCGCGCCGGGTTCCAGCTTCGTTTCGGCAGATGGATACTCCGCCGTCGCCACGCGCCCGCGCCCGGTAGGCACCGCCACACTAATGACGTTCACCCCGAAGTCGCTGCGCAAGCGCGCAAAGCCGATGGTCTGGTCGCACAGGTCACACGTCGAGGGTACCAGCATGTGATACAGGCTATCGCCTAGGCGGTGCGCCTCCCACAGGTCGGTGGGGGAGGTGGGTTGCGCGTCTTCGTCAATTTGCAACTCATGCTGCGGCAACAACCGACGGCCCACCGTCACCATGAAGATGACACCCGCCACCAACAGCGCCAGGCCCACCGGCGTATAGCTGAAGAAGCTAAAGGCCGTCTCGCCTTCTTCGATGAGCAACTCGCTCACGAGGATATTTGGTGGCGTGCCGATGAGTGTCATCGCGCCACCCAGCAGCGCGCCATAACTCAGTGGAATCAACAACCGCGACGGGCTGAGTTTCGCCGCCGCCGCCAAACTGATAATCGCAGGGAACAACACCGCCACGGTGCCGGTGTCGCTCATAAAACCGCTCAGTAGCGCCACCGCCAGCATAATCACAATCGTGAGGCGCGTTTCGTCCTCACCGGCGATGAGCAAAATTCGGTTACCGATTGCCGCCGCCAGGCCGGTTTTCAGCACCGCACCACCGACGACAAATAGCGACGCAATCGCGAGGACCAGCGTGCTGCCGAACCCCGCCACCGCCTCGCCCGCCGTGAGGATGCCCGTCGCCATCAACACAACCAACACACCAACCGCAACCACATCCACCCGGATGAGTTCCGTCACAAACAAGACAATAGCCCCCACAAGCACAGCGAGGACCAACCACATATCAACTGTCACATGCCCCTCCGTCAGTATTCGGTTAAACCCGTAAAAGTCTGTTGCCATGAAGCCTATTGCCCAAACTGGAGGAGACCCGGTACGAGGTCATGACGTATTTTCCACTTAGCATAGGCCCGGTGGGGCGGTGGGCGTAGTGACGTAGAACGCCCGATAAGGTGAGGTTTGTCAGGTTCTAGCGGGGGTGTAACCGAGTTCAAACAGCGATGTTGCAATTTTGTGATATAGTAAAGGCCGAACAAATGGTCGATTTAGCAGCAGATGAGATTCCACCGCTAGACAGTTTTAAGAATCCTTAGTATACTCAGGTTGCGAAGGTATAGAGTAATCTGCTCGTGGTTATAAAGACATAGGTGCCCCATCAATAAACGCACCACACCCGCTGTTCATGTTTGGCGACAGGCAGCGGGTGCGACAAAAACTGTTAGAGCGCGTCCCCGTGGGCGGGAAACTGCTTTTTGATACCCCAAGTGTATCACAAGCGGCCCAAAAGACAAGTCATATCCCGCCACATCACGAACGCGCTCATCAGCGAAGTCAGCAAAGCCCAAAGGGATGGCGACGTATCGAAGGATATGGCTTATGGTCACCAAGACCCAAAGCGCGCCATCGAAACCATTATCAGTCGCCAGTGATGGTTACGAAACAGCGCGCATTACAGCAACCGAATACGAACCCAGGATGCTGGGCGAACTCCGCGCCCACCTTGAGGAACTGGTGTATCGCGCCACGGGTCAGCGTCGCGTCATCCTTGCACACACGGTCATCGTCGACTTCTTCGATGGCGACCACAACGCCGCCATTCTCCTTAATCAAATGCTCTACTGGACCAGCCGGGCAGCCAGCGAAGACGGCTGGTTCTACAAAACCTACGCCCAATGGCACGACGAACTCCGCTTCAGCGAATATCAGGTGCGGCGCGTCGTCCAAGGCGACCCGCGCGTGAAGAAGTTCAAGCGCACCCTGTGGTCACTCGGCCTCGAAACGCAGGTGCGCATGGCCACCAACGGGCGCAACGCCACCTTCTACCGCCTCAACCTCAGCGCACTGTTCACCGCCTTCATCGAGTGGGCCGAACAACGCTTTGGCGTCTCGTTGGACCGCGAACCCACACCCGAACCGACCACTTTCACCGAGTACACCCGCTTTTTTGGCAAGCTCAAGCGCAATGTCGAGTCACTTCTGGACGAAGCTCGCCAACAACTCGGCGATGCCGCCATTCACCGGGTCATTCAGCGCTGTGTGGGGCGCGGCAATAGCTGGAGCTATGTCGTCGCCGCCGTGACGAACGAACTCGCTGCCGCACAACAGCCCACACCGCCTGTGAATGTGGCCCCACCCACGCCCGACCCCGAACCGCTCGACGAGACCATCGAGCAGCTGTGGGCCACAGAAAACGTCACCCCGGCGGTGCAGGCTGCGTGGCGCCGCGTGATGGACCGCCTCCGTGCGGAAATGGGCTTCTTCGACCATCACCTCACATTCCAGGGCCACCAACTCGTGGATTTTGGAGAGAATACGTTCGTCGTCGCCCTCGAAGCCCAACACATGGTGGATTGGGTCCACGATCGTTACAAAGCCCTCATCGACCGCATCGCCGCAGAAACGCTCAGCGAGGTGGCCCACATTCGCGGCGTCACGCAGGAAGAGTGGCGCGGCCAACAACAAAACGAATAACCCCCACCGCAACGCCTAACCGACACCCCACTCACGCCGCTGCGACCCCCGGCGTCTTTTCGATTCAAACCCACCGAAATTTTTACGAATTACTACAGTTTTTCACGCTCAAATTACTAATGATAAGTAAAAGATGCAAGCACAGTCCTCGATCGCTGACCGCGCACTGGCTCTTAAGAAGCCACTAACCTTAACATCTGTTTGTTTCGCAACCCACACAATGTTGAATTCGCAACCCGCACAATGTAACGGCTTTTCGTAAAACATAAGATGACTTAGAAAGATGATTACAGAGATTAGTTCACCAGGGCGGGAAATAAGGTTTCTGCAAAAAATAAGGTGCATTGCGTGACAAGAATGTTATTACCCATAAAATAGAACCAAACGAAAACGAAAGCGGTGTACTTATCATGAGTAATCAACACGCGCTAGTCATAGGCGGTAGCATCGGCGGCCTGCTCGCGGCGAGGGTGCTCGCCGATCACTTCGAAAAAGTAACCATTGTCGATCGCGACACGTTGCCAGCAGAACCAACCGTACGCAACGGCGCGCCCCAGGCTCGGCACATTCATCTGTTGCTTGTGCGGGGTCTCATTATCATGGAAGACCTTTTCCCCGGCATTCGCGAGGAATTCCTCGCGAACGGCGCACACGTGATGCACTACGGCACCGATCTTCGTACGCGTGTGTCCGGTGGGTGGCTCAACGAAGTCGATACCGACGTGACCTCCATTGTGTGCAGCCGTACCCTCATCGAGTGGACCCTGCGCCAGCGCGTGCTCAAGGATGAGCGCATCACATTCAAGGAACGCACACAGGTGGTCGGGCTGATGTGTGACCCAACCTGCACCACCGTTACCGGCCTTCGACTTCGCGAGCGTGGCGCAGGTGGTCGCGAGTACGAACAGTGCGGCGACTTCGTTGTCGATTCCAGTGGGCGTGGCAGTAAGGCAGGAGAGTGGCTGAAGTCGATGGGCTACGCACCGCCCACCGAAACCATCGTCGACCCGCAGGCCAGCTACGCCACGCGCGTCTACGAAGTGCCGGAGGGCGGCTTACCGTGGAAGACGCTTTACACGCCCGCCGTTGCCCCCGAGAAGCACGGTGGCGGTATCATCCAAATCGAAAACGGGTTGATGATGGCCTCACTCGGTAGCTACGGCGGCGCAGAAATCCCCATGAACGACGAAAGCTACCTCGCGCATGCGCAGAACCTCAGCACACCCGACTTCTACAACGCCATCAAAGACGCCACGCCCGTGAGCAAAGTCACCGGCTACAGCCGCACACGTAACCAGTTCCGCCACTACGAACGCCTGACGCGCTTCCCGCAGCGCTTCGCCGTCACCGCCGATGCAGCCTGCGCCTTCAACCCCATTTACGGCCAGGGGATGTCGTCGGCGGCCATCGGTGCCGAAACGCTCGGCGATGTGCTAACAAGCGGCAGTCTCGACGGAGCCGGGGTGCGCTTCCAGAAGGCGCTCGCCCGCAAAATGAACGAAATCTGGGTGATGTCCACCGGTGAGGATATGCGCCACGAGACGACCATCGGCGCAAAGGCTGGCCCGCTGATGAAGCTCCAGCACAAGTACCTCGACCTCATCAACGATGCAGCGCCCACCGATGACATCATTGCCGATGCGTTCTATCAGGTGATAAACTTGGTAAAACCGTCTTCATCGTTGTTGCACCCACGCATCGTGCAGCGGGTGGTTCGGTATTTGCTGAACAAACGCCAGCGCACCGAGGCCGAGGGTGAGGCCATCCCGGCCCCGCAATAACGAATAGACCTTCCCACTTCTCACACAGTGCAGCACGACGTGGCGAGGCCTACACCTCGCCACCGTCGCTGCGACTGCCATCACCCAGCACAACGCCATACCGTTTTCACACGATTGTCCTACGAAATGAAGACATTCTAATAATCAATAGCCCAGAGTCATGGTATCGTCTTATACAAATACCATACCCAAGTGATATTGCTCATGACGTTTATCAGTTGGACAACACAAACCCTCATTCGCTGCGATTTGCCCGATAATTGGCTCTGGGCAGACTTCTTCGCGGCTGCCGACGACATCTACGCGCTGCTCGGCACCGTCGATCACCCGGTCGATGTGATCATTACAACTAGCTGCTTCACATCAGACTTCTCGCCGAGCACCTTTACGCACATCCGTGAGCACCTGCGTCGCTTCCACCCCAACTGCCGCCGATTAATCTTAGTCAAGCCGATGCCGCTCGGCACCGTCGAGCGCACCCTGCTCAGTGCAACGGAACGCTTGTTCCCAAAGGTCGCGGCACGCTTCGTCTTCTGCCACACCCTTGCCGAAGCCGAGGCGCTCCTGGGCGAGTCGGTGATGTAGCTACCCCCACAGCACAATCGCATATGCCGCTGTGCCTCGGTTTTATTGCCGAGGTTTGTTAGCGTGGGGTAAACTTGCCGACGAGAGCCACAACATGGAGAGTGAGCGATGGACACCACACAAACAGGCGAGCGCGTCGAGGACTTTCACGAGAAGGTCGTACGGTTGATCTATGAAAAGCGGCTGGACGAGGCCGTGGAGATGATAATCGACCTTGACGATGATATTAGCAAAATCATAGAAATTCAAAAACTTGCCCGTGCCCTTGCCCGTGCCCTTGCCCTTGACCTTGCCCTTGACCTTGACCTAGACCTAGACCTTAACAATAACATAGA
>CAYSVE010000012.1:0-27366 GCA_964434365.1 uncultured Anaerolineaceae bacterium
TTCAAAGCGCATGTCGTTGAACCTGTCCTAGGAAATCGTTCATAATTTTTCCACAAGTCGTAACTTGGCACTACGGCTGCGCGGGTTCCGCGCGACTTCTTCGGCGGTAGCCGTTTGTGGCTTGCGCGTCACTAATTTGACGGTCGCCTTGTGATCGCAGGTGCACACGGGCTGCTTCGGCGGGCAAATACAGTCGGTCGCTGCCAGCTTGAAGGCTTGCTTCACGATGCGGTCTTCGAGGCTATGAAAACTGATGACGGCCAATCGTCCACCCTGCCTCAGCAAATCGATAGCGGCGGGGAGCGTGCGCTCCAAAGCGCCGAGTTCGTCGTTGACGGCGATGCGCAACGCCTGGAAAACCCGCGTCGCCGGGTGTATTTTTTCCTTCCATTGGGCGGGCTTGTTCGCCTCGATGACGGCGACCAGTTCGGCAGTTGTGGTGTAGGGTCGCGCATCGACGATCACACGCGCGAGGTGTCGTCCGTGGCGCTCTTCGCCATAGCGGTAGAAGACATCTGCGAGTTCGTCGGCCTCCCACGTGTTGACGATGTCCGCCGCGGTTTGGCCCCGCGAGGCGTCCATGCGCATATCGAGTGGGCCATCGTGCATAAACGAGAACCCACGTTGGGCGCGGTCTAGCTGCATGGAGCTCACGCCCACATCGAGCAGAATCGCATCGACTGCATCCCAACCGATTTCACGCGCAGCGGCGGTCATGCCTTCGTAGTTGGTGTGGGCAAAGTGAACGTTGTACCCGGCCAAGTTCGCCCGTGCTAACGCGAGGGCATCGGTATCGCGGTCGAGGCCAAGCACAGCCCCCGCGTCGGCATCCAGCAGGGCACGTGTGTGCCCGCCTGCGCCCAACGTTCCATCGATTACACGTGCTGGTTGGGTTGGTGATAGGGCAGCCAGCACCTGGTCGAGTAGTACCGGAATATGTGGAGATTCGGTCATGAGTCCTACATGAGAGACGTTCTGCCCGAAGTATATCATAGGCTTCGCACCGAACCGATAGCGCGCTAGAATAGCACAAACGTTTAGAAACAGTTTGACTGCGCCATGACGGATTTCACACCTTTTGAACACATCCAGACGATATTGGATAACCTGCCGCTGAAGCCGGGCTGCTACATCATGAAAGATGAAGCAGGCAAAATCATCTACATCGGCAAGGCGAAACGCCTGCGCCACCGGGTACGCAGCTACTTCCAAAATTCGGTGACCGACAATAAAACGCTGCGTCTGCGCGAGCGCATCCGCGACATCGATTACATCGTTACCGAAAGCGAGGTAAAGGCGCTCATCCTCGAAGAAACGCTCATCAAGCGCCATAAGCCGCGCTTCAACGTGGCCCTCAAGGACGACAAGCGCTACCCGTACATCAAAATCAACGCGCAGGACCCCTTCCCCAAAGTGGAAACCACCCGGCGCGTTGTGAAGGACGGCAGCCGCTACTTCGGGCCATATGCAGCGATGTGGGCTGTGCAGAACACCCTGCGCACCCTGCGCAAAGCCTTCCCCTACCTCACCTGCGACCGTGACATCGACGGGAAGGACGAGCGCGCCTGCCTGTTCTACGACATCAAGCTATGCAACGCGCCATGCATCGGTGCCGTGAACCAGCAGGAATATTACGCGATGATCGAAGAACTGATGGATGTACTCAGCGGCAAAAGCGAACCGGTCGTCGAACGGCTGCAACAAAGGATGCTTACCGCCAGCGACGACCTCAACTTCGAAAAGGCCGCGGCCATCCGCGACCAGATACGCGCCATCGAGTTCATTACGCAGCGGCACCAGGCCGTCAGCAAGGAGCTTGTCGACCAGGATGTGATCGCCCTGGCCCGCGACGAGCAGGACGCCGTCGTGCAGATCATGTTTATTCGCAACGGGAAACTCATCGGCAGCGACAGCCGTCGCCTCGACAACGCCGAGGACGCCAGCGACGAGGAAGTTGTAGAGCAATTCGTCACGCAGTTTTACAGCGAGGCCAGCGAAGTCCCGAAAGAACTTATCCTCCCGAATGAAGTCGAGGAGGCGCGCATCATCGAGCGGTGGCTGCGCGATAAGCGCGGCGGCAGCAAGGTCACGATCACGGTGCCGCAGCGCGGCGACAAGCGCAAATTACTCGGTGTGGCGCAGGAAAACGCCGGTGAGGCTATGCGCATGATGAAAGCCCAATGGGAGGCCGACACGACCAACCATGAAAACGCGCTCAGTGAATTGCAGGAACACCTCGACCTGCCGGAAATCCCCAACCGCATCGAGTGCTTCGACATCAGCACCACGCAAGGCACAGCGATTACGGCCAGCCGTGTCGTGTTTGCGCAGGGACGCCCCCGCAAGAGCGAGTATCGCCGCTTTAACATCCGCAGTGTGGATCACAAGGGCAGCGACGACTACCAATCGATGCGCGAGGCGCTCACCCGGCGCTTCAGTCGCTGGAAGGAAGCGCACGACAACCCCAAGCCGGTGCCGCCCGGTGGCGAAGACCGCGACGCGACATGGAAAATGCTCCCAGACCTGCTCATCATCGACGGCGGGAAGGGGCAACTTGGCGTCGCCGTGGAGGTATTGGAGGAATTCGGGTTGATGGGTGTGGTTCCGGTGGTGGGCCTCGCCAAGCAGTTCGAGGAGATTTACCGCCCGAACAACCGTGAACCGCTGCTGCTGCCGCGTCGAAGCCAGGCGTTGTACCTCGTGCAGCGCGTGCGCGATGAGGCGCACCGCTTTGCGATTACGTCGCATCGCAAACAGCGCACGAAAATAGGCATGGCGAGCACCCTCGAAACGGTGCCGGGGGTCGGCCCGGCGCGGCGAAAGGCGCTGCTTAAGGCGTTCGACCACTCCATCGACAAAATCAAACAGGCCAGCGTCAACGACCTGATGACCGTCCCCGGCATCAACGAGGAAATCGCCGCTGCCATCAAAGACACACTCGGTTGACCGAACCCTCAGCTCCATCATTCATAACCATACACCCCGCCTGACCCCCGCCGCCTGGGCGGGAGACAAACCGCCCCCCCTCCGTTACGATGAACCTGACATCGAAATCACGGAGATCATGATGATACGCCGACAACTGGTGCTGTTGTTCATCGGCAACATGCTCATTTTCGTCGTTGCGAATGCGATTACCGCGCTGGCATCGATTTACGTTCGCGATTTAGGCGCGAGCGAAACCAGTACCGGGCTGTACTTCTCGATTTCGTTTGGCGCGCTGGCGTGCGGGGCCTTCATGAGTGGTCCGATGTCCAATCGCTTTGGGAACCGCAAGCACTTCGTCACGGGGTGTGCAACGCTGAGTATCCCAGTTGTATTGTTGTTGGGTTCCGCGCGCGATGTGGTCCAGGCCACCTTGCTGACGTCGATTTTGTTCTTGTTGTTCGGCATCATTACCGCAATGATCGACATCCTTACCGGCCTGTTTGCCGAGCCACACGCCCGGGGACGCACTTTTGGGATCATCGCGGTATCGCGGGGTGTGGGGCAGGTAATCGGACACAGCATATCCGGCCCTGTGATCGAACAGTGGGGCTTCCGAGGATTGTTTACGGTCAATGCAGGCGTCTATCTGCTACTGATCCCGATCAGTATTTTCCTACTAGACAAATTAGCTAACGAAGGTGTGCAATTCCAGAAGCAGCCTCGTGCCCAGCAAATGACGATGAGTCGCCTCGTTGGGTTGCTGTTCGCCGCTAGCCTTTTTGCGTCGGTCGTGTCTTTCGCAAATGTGATGCTGCGTCCGCTCTCGATGGAAGCGAATAGCCTGCCACCGTCTGCGATCACCAGCTTACTCGCGATTAGCGGCCTGTTCGGCTTGCCTTTGCCCTTTGTATTTGGCTGGCTCTCCGACCAGGTGGGCCGACGGCTCGGGTTGTTGCTATGCTACGCGCTCACCCTTGGCGGCATCCTGGTGATGCTACCGGCATCTTTGTTCTGGCAATTTGCTCTCGCACAATTCCTGATTACGGCCTACACGCCCACCAAGGCGATTGCGATGACGCTTCTCACGGACATCACACCACGCGCCCAACTGGATACGACCCTGTCACGCTTTGCGGCGCTTCCCTGGGTTGGGGCGGTCATCGGCTTTGCGATGACGGGCTTTGCGCTACAAGGCCTGGGGCTATTTCTGACGTACGTGGGAGCTGCAATCCTGGCCGGGGCCTCGATTTACCTTGTCGTGCTGTCGCTCCCGGCCCAGGGGGGCATCCGCACGAAGTTGGCGACGCAGACTGTCCGCCGCGCGCAAGTTTAGGACGCACTTCAGCGCCAAGAGCTGAGCCTTCCCACGACACGGAGACCGCCTGCATCTGCGCACGGATGCGGGCAGTCATGGATGGGTACAGCTTATAGCTCAAGCGAATCATGGCTTTTCCCACTTCTTGAGCCTGCGCAGTTCCTCGTTAAATGTTTTGGTGATTATCCAACCCATCGACTTTAGGTCCTGCTCAAGTTGTGTAGCATCTTCCCGGTCATCCGCCACAAGCATCTGCTCTTCTGGCCTCAACGAGAGGAACAACGCCTTCTCCATAACCCTACATGCGATGTTCTCATCCCGTGATGCCCCCTCACCGTCCCACACCCAAAGAATTAGGGTTTCTGGCAGTATCTCGTCAGTGGTTTTCTTCACCATAAGTCCCTAAACTTGGTTCGGGTCGATGATGTACGCCCACCAGTTGTTGGCGACGCCGTTCGTCTCCCCGGTGATGTGTGGCATATGCCGAAACCACCACAGGTGATGCAGCCGAATATCGCCGTTGCCCCACTCGCGCGCCTCGACGACGCGCGGCTCACCGTCGAGGTTCGGGAAGGTGTACCACGTATCGCAGCGGGAGGGCACCGGGGTGCGGTTGCCCCAGTCGTAGTCACGGGTGCTGTTCGGCGCAAAGTGGACGTTGCCGCACTCGGCGCGGCCAGGGTGCGTTTTATCGTAGCGGATAAAGCGCTCCCACAGGTTGGCATCGCTACGCACACCCTCGTACACCTTGAACAGCATCGACTCGGCCCGGTGGCCGAGGTCTTCCAGCATTTCGCCGACGCCGCGCTCGTAGTTAAAGCCCATGATGACGAACTTCCGTGCGGCGTGCTCGGTGCCCTGTAGGGCCGGTGCATTGCACCAGAACGCCCCCGGCCCACACATGATACTCTCGTAGTAGCCACCGTAGGGAAAGCCAAACAGCCACACCTCATCGATTGCGCCGCTGTTCACTTTTTCGACCATCTCGAACTCGCGGACCAACGCGGAGTAGTCCACGAGGTTCGGCTCATAAAGTTGGCGGCTCTCCCACGCACGCAAATGGCTCGCCTCGTTGTACTGGAAGCCGTCCGCCTTCACCGGGTAGCCATCGACCACAGTGCGCTCGGCGATTTCGTAGTTGGCGTAGCCATAGCTGGCCCACCGCACGTCGTCAATGTAGCGCGCTGCGAGGTCGTCCGGTTCGTTCCAGCCGTAAAGATTATTCAACCGCCGGTTGCCGCGAGATCGAACGCTGGGGTTGTGGGTAATCATCAACACCTTGCGCGTAACTGGCTCCGGCAGGGTGGCCGGGTCTGGGTCGGGGCCATAGTTGGGCGTGGCGTTCGAGGTGGCGCGGCGTTCCAACGGATGGGTGCCGCCGAACAGACTTTGCAGCGCTTTGAACATCTTGCTAACCCAGCCCAATTTGCAGCAAATAGCCGAGCCGCAGCGCCGCCCGCTCGACGAGCGCTTCGGCATCGAGGATGGCTTCCGCAAGCTCCATCGGCCTGGTGACGACCGGCATCACCGCCGCTAACCCCGCCTCGTGGAGCAGCGCATCGTCGGCATCCAGCCCGCCGACGAGCGCGACAGTCGGCACCCCGGCCTCGCGGGCACGCAACGCCACCCCGAACGGCCCCTTGCCGCCGACGGTCTGCTCGTCCATACGCCCCTCGCCCGTAACCACGAGGTCGGCCCCGGCGAGGTGTTCATCGAACCGACAGTGGCGCAGCACCAACTCGATACCACTCTCGACCCGTGCACCGAGGAAGGCCATCAACCCGGCAGCGAAGGCCCCTGCCGCCCCACCACCCGGCGTGGTTCGCACATCGACACCGAGTTGGTCGTTCACCAGCATGAAGGCATTGGTGAGGGCGGCTTCCAATTTCTCGACCTCGGCGGGCGTTGCGCCCTTCTGTGGGCCGAACACCGCCGCCGCACCCCGTTCGCCGAGGGCCGGGTTATCGACATCCGCCGCGATAATGACCTCGCATTCCTGCCACAGATGGCTCAGGCCGCTCGCGTCGATTTTCGCGATGCGTGAAAGTGCCCCACCTCCCGGTTGAATCACGGGGCGGTCGTTGGCATCCATCAGTTTAACGCCGAGCGCCTGCATACAGCCGAAGCCGCCGTCGACGGTGGCGCTGCCGCCCAGGCCAACGATAAACCGACGTGCGCCCGCTTCGAGGGCAGCGCCCATCAACTGACCAGTGCCGTAGGTCGTTGTTTTTGTAGCGGCGAGGTTTTTGGGGTTCAGCAACTCCAACCCGGAGGCCAATGCCATTTCGATGACGGCTGTGGGTTGCCCTTCGTAATCAAGAATGCCATAATCGGCTTTCACAGGATGCCCAAGTGGGCCTCGTACAGTGACCGAATGGGACCGCCCACTGGCGGCGGCAGCCAACATCACATCGAGCGTATCGTTGCCGCCATCGGCAATAGGCAGCGAAATGAGATCGGCAGCGATGCCGCTTCGTCGCAGACCGCGCGTCATGGCCGCCGCAACTTGCCGTGCCTTCAGGCTATTTTTGAACGCACCGGGTGCTACAAGTATTTTTTTCATCGATAAAAGTTTCCTGGCATAAATAATCCGTAATACTTGCTGTAGTTTTAAACGCTGTTATACTCATCGTATTAGGTGAATAAAGGAACGCGCCGTGTTGGAAAATAAAACTGTACTCGTTGTCGAGGCCGATGCCCACGCCCTTGTCGTTATCAGCAAACAACTCCGTGAGCTTGGCGTCGACTTCAAACGCAACACCAACGGTGCCCGAGTGGTAGACCAACTGCGGCGATATTCACCAGATGTTGTTTTGATCGACCTGGAACTGCCCCTCGCAAACGCCTTCGACCTTAAACAAGAATGCGGCCGGCATCCCGAACTGGCGCACATTCCCTTTGTCGCGGTGGGGCCACGTGGTAACCCGGCCCTTCGCGCGCAGGCTGCCGCATGTGGTTTCGCGGGGTTTGTTGGTAAGCCTCTGTCGCCACGTCAATTTGCACGCACGCTGCAACGGACCTGCGTAGGTGAAACGGCGAAGCAGCATTAATTCGCCAGCCAAATTACCTCGTCGATGACTCCGTCGGTCAATTGGGTGAGCTGAAACACTCGCTCGCCATCAGCCGATACCCGGAATATTTGCGGAATCCCCCCAACTGGTACCTGAGCCACGTAAGCTACG
Source organism: uncultured Anaerolineaceae bacterium (assembly GCA_964434365.1). GTDB lineage: Bacteria > Chloroflexota > Anaerolineae > Aggregatilineales > Phototrophicaceae > CAYSVE01. The sequence goes on from CAYSVE010000012.1 coordinate 7,426, forward strand.
TCTTGCACGCTGGGCGAGAATGCGATCCCCGGCTCTGCCAAAACCCCCTGCTCGACCACCGGGTTCACACTGAACCCACCATCACTGATGAATAGTTGCCCATCTTCGATAAACGCCAGCAGTTCGCCATCGTCGGTGAGGGCGTAATTGCTCATCGGGAAGTTATTCACCCGGCGCGGGATGAGAGTCCCTGGGCCGATTTCATCGACTGGTACCGCATACAGGTAATTACCCTGGATGCTTTCATCGCGCGTGTCCACATCGCGCCGCAGAAACTCCAGGCGATTGAGGGGTGAGTTGTAACTCGGCAGGGAATCGGGGCCACGTCGGCCTGGTACGGTGACCTGTACCGTCGTCCCGGTGGCCGTATCCACCCGGAAGATTGGCCCGGAGCTAAATACGATCGTCTCGTTATCTGGTAGCCATGCCAAATCCTTAATCGGCTCCGATTGTGCGCTACGGCTGGCAACGCTCCGCACCTCGGTGAAATCTGTCAGCACGCGCTGGTTGTTATCGGCAGGGCAGTTGTTGCTGCCGACGAACGACGCGACGAATAGGGTTTGCTGTGCACCGGGACGCTGACCGACCCATGCAATTTGCGCACCATCGCGGCTCCAGGTGGGTTCGGTGACGGTTTCGTAGCCCGCGCACGAAATCTGTTGCGTGTAGGTGCCATCCATGCGGCTAACATATACCTCGCGCGCAAGGCCATTGCCGGGCGCGACATACGCCACAAGTTCACCATCTGGCGACACAGCCAAATCGTTGATTGGCCCGGCAGGCACCGCCAGCGGAACCAGACCTGTCGAACTTCCATCGGACGAGATGGAAAGAATATTCTGCCCATTGAACAGGTAGTAAATCGTGCCGATCTGGGTCGGCCCTTCGGTCGGGACCAGGCTCGGGTCGGCGGTCGGGGTATCGGTCGGCACAACCGGGGACGGCGCAGGCGTCCAGGTTGGCGGCAGCACAACCGGCGTCACCGTGGGCGTATTGGACGGCGTCAGGCTAGGCAAGGCTGCCGCCGTCGGCAACGTCTGCGGGGTTGTCGAACAGGCTGTTGCCAGCCACAAAATTAGCACGCACGTCCACCACTTTGTCATGTTCACTCCGCTGGTTCGCCCGTTCATGTGGGGTATTATAGTCGCTTTGCACACACCTGGGAAAAATCCGCATGCGAGACCTGTACCAAAAGCTCGAAAACAGCGGTGTCGTCGCCGTGATGCGTGGCGACTTCACTGCCGATAACACACCAGCCGTCACGACAACCTTGCTGGAAGAAGGCATCACCATCTTCGAGATGACGATGAACTCCACCGACCCCATTGGCGCAATGCAGGCCGTCAAACAGGCACACGGCGATGCTGCGTTCGTGGGGATGGGCACCGTGCTCACCCTCGAAGAAACCGAGCGGGTGCTCGCTGCCGGTGCAGACTTCGTCGTGTCGCCTGCGTACACACCTGCCATCGTACAAGCTGTGCAAGATGCAGGCAAACCGATGATCCCCGGGGTGATTACGCCCAGTGAAGCCGTATCGGCTTGGGCGATGGGCGTGCGCGTGCTGAAGCTATTCCCGATTGGCCCCCTGGGCGTGGCATACTTTAAAACGATGTTTGGTCCACTCAAGCACATGAATTTTATGTGCAACGGTGCCATCAACCAGGAAAACGCGCGGGCGTTTATCGCAGCCGGGGCGGTAGCCTGCGGCGTCGGAGGATGGCTCACCGGCGATGGCCACACCCCCACCGAGACAATTCGCGCGCGGGCGCGCACGCTTGACGCGTCCATACGCGCGGCAAAAAGCAACGAAAATACGACGCTAGTGTGAGTGGTGCTTGTGTCCGGTCGTCTGTAGCCTATAATAGCCAAGATCGCCGTAGGAAACCTTAAACTGTGATGAAACGCATTGTCGTCAAACTTGGGACGAGCGTCCTCACCAACGGGACGGCCTACCTCAACCGACAGCGCATTCTGGAAATCGTCCAGCAGGTGGCCGGGTTAGCCCAAAAGGGCCACGAGATGATCGTCGTGTCGAGTGGGGCGATAACCGCCGGGCGCGAGCGGCTGAACTATCCATCGCTGGGGCGCAGCGTCCCGGCCCGGCAGATGCTCAGCGCGATCGGCCAGAGCCGCCTGATGGGTGTTTACGCCGACATGTTCGACATCTTCGGCATTACCGTAGGGCAGGTGCTCCTCACCCGCGAGGACCTGGGCCACCGTAAGCGTTACCTCAACGCCCGCGACACCCTGTTGACGCTCATCGAGCGCGGCGTCGTGCCGGTTATCAACGAGAACGACACCATCGCCACAGACGAAATTAAGGTCGGTGACAACGACAACCTTTCGGCCCTCGTGGCGAACTTAATCGACGCCGACTTACTTGTCCTGCTGACCGATCAACCAGGTTTGTTCACAAGTGACCCGCGCCACGACGACAACGCCCAGCTTATCAAGGTCGTCAACCGCATCGACGAGCGGACGCGCGCAATCGCAGGTGGGGCCGGGTCATCGATGGGTACGGGCGGCATGGCCACGAAGATCGAGGCGGCACAACTCGCGAGCCGCAGCGGGGTGACGACGGTCGTCGCTGCGGGTAAAGAGCCAAATGTGCTCACGCGCATCGTCGGCGGTGAGGAACTCGGCACACGCTTCGACGCGACGGCAGCCCAACTCGAAAGCCGCAAACGCTGGCTCATCGCGGAAAAACCCCAGGGCTGCCTGCATGTCGATAGCGGCGCGGTCCGTGCGATGCAACAGGGCGGCGTGAGCCTGCTCCCTGTGGGTGTGAGGCGTGTCGAGGGCACCTTCGAGCGCGGCGACCTGCTCGGTGTCGTCACTCCGGAAGGTGACGAATTCGCGCGTGGGTTAGCCAACTACAGCAGCGAGCACATGCAAACCCTGTGCGGCGTAAAATCGGTGCGCATCGAGGAGCTACTGGGCTATTCGTACGGCGACGCGGCCATCCATCGCAACAATATGGTGTTACTGAGTTAATTCATCGAAAGGGCTTACCATGCTGAATTTAGAAATCGACCTGACGGAACTCGGCAAGCGCGCCCGCGCGGCGGGCAACATCCTGGCACGCGCCACCACCGAGCAAAAGAATCGTGCCCTGCTGGCGATGGCCGACGCACTCGCAGCACAGGCCGAGCACATCCTGGCGGAAAACGCGCTCGATTTGGCCGATGGGCGCGAAAACAACCTCGGTGACGCCCTGCTGGACCGGTTGGACCTGCAAAAGCGCCTGGCCCGCATCGCCGAGGATGTGCGCAGCGTCGCAGCCTTGCCTGACCCGGTCGGTGAATCCTTCGATGAACGTAAGCTGGAAAACGGTCTGACGGTTTCGCGGCGGCGTACGCCATTGGGTGTGGTCGGCGTCATCTACGAAGCGCGCCCCAACGTCACCGTCGATGTGGCCGCGCTCACGCTAAAAACGGGCAACGCGGCGATTCTGCGTGGCGGCAAAGAGACACTCCGCAGCAACATCGCGCTCGTGAATGTGCTGCGGAGCGCTTTGGAAGCGAACGGCCTGCCCGCCGATGCCATCCAGTACATCGAAAGCACCGACCGCGCCTACGTCGGCGAACTGCTCAAGCTGCACGAGTACGTGGATATTATAATTCCGCGTGGTGGGGCTGGGCTGCATAAGTTCTGCCGAGAGAACAGCACCATCCCGGTAATTACAGGCGGCATCGGCATTTGCCACCTGTACATCGACCCCACCGCCGACCTCGATAAGAGCGTGGAAATAATCCGCAATGCGAAGATCAGCCGCCCGTCGGTATGCAACACGCTCGATACGCTGTTGGTACAGCGCGAGGCTGCGGCGACAGTGCTTCCGCGCGTCGTCGAACGGTTGGCGGAGGACGGTGTCACATTCAAAGCAGAACCCAACGCGCTGGCATTCGTCAACAATTACGATACAGTTTCGCCCGCCGCGCCGGACGACTTCGATACCGAGTGGATGGCGCTCATCCTCGGCTTGAAGATCGTCGACAGCGTCGAAGAGGCCATCGAGCACATCCAGGCCCACAGCCTTGATCACTCCGACGGTATCCTCACAGAAGACGCCGCCACCGCCGAGACGTTCCTCAACGCGGTGAACTCGTCCGCAGTGTTCTGGAATGCGAGCACGCGTTTCAATGATGGTGGGGCGCTTGGCCTAGGGGCCGAGGTCGCCGTGAGCACGCAGAAGCTGCACGCGCGCGGTCCAATGGCCCTCGAGGGGCTAACGACGTATAAGTGGGTCGTCGTCGGTGATGGGCAAGTCCGCTGGTAGCCATTTTACACGATGCGCGCCTTACGTTCGGGCGCGCGTCGCCCTCACGACGCTATACCTGTGAACCTGTTCTCACGCTCATTTGAAAGGGGCGTGGTCCGTATTGGTCGATGACCATCGGTGCCGCTCCTTTGACGCTGCCCACCCCCTGCGTGGTAAGACGTTGGTAAAGCTCCATAAAGCCATACGGCTTCACGAGATACGCGTCGCAACCGTGCTCGAAGGCTTTCTCTTTCCACGAGCGGTCATCGTACATCGTCGCCACAACGATGCAGGCATCGGGGAAGGTCGTGCGCAGGTGGTCGGTGAGTTGCAGGCCGCTCATATCGGGCAATTGCATGTCGACCATTGCCAGCTCTAGCGCGGGGAGCCTTGCAAGTGCGTCGAGGGCATCCTGCCCGGTGCTAACGGCCTGTACCTCATAGCCTGCGGCGATGAGCAACCGCGCTAAAAAATCCCGGTTGGCCGGGGTGTCATCAACAACAATCGCGTAATCTTTTTCCATGAATCCTCCTTAGTTTTCGCTATCCTCCGCGCGAGGAATCTCCTGTGTGACCTTAGATTGCGGCGGTGGTTTTGGGTTCCCGCGCTTCGGTGGTGGCTCGGGAGCGGGACGCCCCTCGGCATAACGCTGCAATACCGCCACCAGCTTCGTAATCGGCAGGGGTTTGGCGAGATACTCGTTGCAACCTGCCTCCAACGCCCGTTCCCGGTCACCAACCATCGCATACGCCGTGACGGCCACAATAGGACCATTGTACCCCCGTTTGCGCAGCGTTTGTACGACTTCTAATCCGTCGACCGCCCCAGAAAGCTGAAGGTCCATCAGCAGTAAGTCTGGCTTAATCTCTTCGAAATCGGCGAGGGCACGCTCACCATTACTGCGGTTGAGCACCTCGTGCCCTCCCATCGACGCAACCCGCTCGACGAGCATGAGGTTGGCGGGGTTGTCTTCGACATAGAGGATGCGTAGGCGTTTCATAGTTCGCTTTCGGCTTCCGCTTCGGCATCTATCGGCAGTGCCACATAGAAGGTGCTCCCCACACCCGGTTCACTTTCCAGCCAAATGCGCCCGTTCATCAAATCCAACAGTCGCTTGGAAATCGCGAGGCCGAGGCCCGCCCCGGCGCGCGGGTCGCGGCCTTTTTTGTTTTCGTCGGCCTGCCGAAACTCTTCAAAGATAACTTTTTGTTGTTCCTCAGCGATGCCACTGCCGGTGTCTTTTACTGCGAAGATCACCTCGTTGCCTTCGGTGGTCACCGTAAGACGAATATAGCCCTCGGTGGTAAACTTCGCAGAATTGCTGTACAAGTTCAGCAAAACCTGTCTTACGCGCGTCTCGTCCGCGATGATTCGCGGCAGCGTATCGGGAAGTTCCTTCTGTAGCTCGATAGGCTTGGTGCCGACAAGGCCGTTTGCCGTCTTGATGATATTGTCGATCAATCCATCGATTTGAACAGGACGAAGGTGTACGTCGAGCTTACCCGCATCGACTTTGGAGAGGTCAAGAATGTCGTTGATAACGGTGAGCAGCTGCTGCCCACTCACATGAATTTGGTCCATGTCGCGCCGGTAGATATCGGGTAGTTCTACGTTGTCGTACATCACCGGGAACTTGAGCATCGTCTCACTAAAGCCGATGATCGCGTTAAGGGGAGTGCGTAGCTCGTGGCTCATGTTTGCCAAAAACTGCCCCCTGAAGTCGCGCGCCTGTGCAAGTTCACTGTTGGCCTGTTGTAACTGCTCGCTCAGCATTTTGGTGCGCAACAGTGTCCGTTCGAGTTCCTGCCGCTTTTCGAACAACTCGACCGAGGTACGACGCTCGCGCTGGTAGTTCAGCAGTGCCCACTCCGTCACTGAATATAGTTCGCCGGTGACCTGCGCGGCCAGTAATGCACTTAGCGCGCTGAAGAACATGGCCGAAAAATAGTACGCATTGATGAATACAAGGCTACTCAGGCTTAAAAATGGTACGAGGACCATCGTGCAAATGCAAATGAACACCAATAGCACCGTGCTTGCCGGTGAGAGCAGCAACCCCGCAATAAACACAATGAGCGGGAACGTAAACGGCAGGATATTCAACGCATCTTGATTGCTGGTGGTTGCCATGGCCAGTGCAATTGCCGACACGCCACTCAGCGCGTAAATCCACGCTGCGACGAGAAAACGGTCGCGCCGCAACCACTCTCGTGTAAGGCCACAACCGATGGCGATCACAACAGCGCACAACATGATGATGGCAAGCCCGTCGCGGCGCATGAACCCGACATAAAATATGGCTGCGGCCACACTCAACGTCACGCGCCACAGGACCGCAAGACGTTCGGCACGAACCTCGGTAGCAAAATCCTGGTTGGAAATTGTTGGCTTGGTGGGATTGGCTGGTGTTGCGGGCGCTTGTGTGGGTAATTTCTCCACGGCGTTGGGGGCTGTCATGCGAGAACCCTTAAAATAACAACTAATTACGTACCGGCAATTATTATACCATCTATAACATTCACGTGGGCTTACATTTCCCTACCCAAACGACCTCGCAGGCTAACCCTAACCCAACACAAACTTTGAAGCTGTAGGAACAACACAACAGTCCGTATCCAAACATTTGCCATAAGCGCTGCTTCGGCGCACTGCCGGAGCTGCCTGGTTAGAATTAGTCCTGTTCGAATGTCGTGTTATGCACAATATCCTGATGGAAAGCCATGAACCGCTCCATCGCGAACTGCACCGCCTCGGGTATCGGCTGGCGGTGCGGGCGATCCTTCGTTACCTCACGCACTTCCGCGAGAATTTCCGCCTCGTCGAACGTCGTAATCACACCGTCGTCGAGCACGATTTCGCCATCGATTATCACGGTGTGTACGGATGACCCCGGTTCGGTGTACGCAAGATGATATAGTGCGTTGTTGAACGGTGTGAGGTGCGGACTGTGCAGGTCCAGCAGGGTGATATCGGCAAGGTAGCCGGTTTCCAGCCTGCCGAGGTCATCTTTGCGGAGCAGCGCCGCCGCACCGCCCGTCGTCGCCATGCCGACGACTTCTGCCGCGCTGAGCCACTTCTCCGGCTCTAAAAATGTGAGGTCGTGCATGAGCACCGCCAACTGAATCATCCCGAACATTACCTGATGATCGCTGCTCTGCGCGCCGTCTGCGCCGAGGGCAGGCGTCACCCCGGCATCGAGCAGTTTGCGAATGGGCGATAGCCCGCTGCCAAGCTTCAGGTTCGCCGATGGGTTGTGCACCGGCACCGCCCCCGCATCGGCGATACGCTGTACATCTTTGTCTGTGAGCCACACACTATGCGGCAGCGAGACATCCGGTCCGAGCACGCCTTCGTCGGCCATCATCGCGACGCCGGTTTTGCCGTACAGTTTGCGCATTGTGATGTCCTGCACGCGGCTCTCTAGCAGGTGCATGTGCATCCCGCCGCCGTACCGCCGAGCCGTTTCGAGGCAGGCCTGCATAAACTCGATGCTCGCCCACTGAATGCCACTCGGCCCGGTGTAACACGTTAGCTTGCCGTTCGCCTTGCCGTGCCATTTGCCAAAAAACTCATCCATGAGCGCCATCATTTCACTGATGGGCGGCATGTTCTGGTTCATACCCGCGTAAAACGTATCGAGCGTACGGTGGCCGAGTTCGTGACCGTACTCCACATCGTAGAAGGCGTCGCGTATCAGCGGGGCCACCCCAGCGCGGATACCCGCGTCGCGGTAGGCTTCCATTGCACCGTCCATCGCATCGTGGCTAGGGGCAGGCGGCATCGAAAGGTGATCGATAACGGCGGTGCAGCCGGTCTTCAGCATTTCGATGACCCCAACCATCGCGGTGAGGTAGTGCTCGCGCTTGCTGAAGTGGCCGCTCATCCCGAACAAGTGCGCCAGCCAAGGTTCGAGCGGTAGACGCTCACTCGTCGCACGGGTGAAGTTCTCTGGCGAATGGGTGTGCGCATTGACGAGGCCAGGCATCGCGAGCATCATACTACCGTTAATAACGCGTGCGAAGTCGCCATCGGGGCGGGCATCGGTCACCCCCATGATGCGATTGCCTTCCACGAGAATAGACTGCCCCGCGCGATAGGCGTTCGGCGCGGTTGCGTCCAACACGTTCACATTTTCGATTAGTATGCTCATCAGCCGAACAATCCAAACTCGTGCGTACTTTTCATCGGTTGGCGGTTGGGGCTTAGCCCGCTGAGGTCGAGGCCCGGCGTGCCGACGACTTGCTGCGCCAACCCCTCGCCGATAGCCGGAGCCAGCTTAAAGCCGATGCCGCTCGTCCCGGCGGCCATCCACAGCCCGTCGAGCGGTTCCACCGGCCCCACCAACGGCTGGCCGTCCTTCGACATATCCCACATACCGGCCCAGCCGGGTTGCATCACCGCCCGTTCGAAGGCCGGGAAGCGCTTGATGAGTCGCTCCCAGATGGGCTGCATCGCCATCGGGTCACTGGCTGGTTCTGCCTCGATGTCCATGGGAATGCTGTTATCGCTGCTACTCATCGAACTAAACACGTAGCGATTGCCCACCGCAGGACGACAGTAAATCGCCATCGGCAAATCGATCAACGAGTGTTTGAGCGGCTGCGCCCCCGGGGGCACATCTAGCACACCGACGGGGTGTGTGACGTTGGTGAGTGGGTCTTGCAGGCCAGCGCCGCGCAGCAGCACGCCGGTCCAGCTACCGGCAGCGAGCACCAGCTTATCGGTAGCGATGGTGCCCGCGCTCGTCTCGATGCCGACTACGCGGTCGCCCTTCACGGGGACAAAGCTGCGCCCGGTCGTCACAATTTTGGTGGCACGCACCCCGGTTCTGATGTCTACACCCAGTGCGACCGCTGCTTCGGCGTAGCTGATGGTCGTTAGCTCCGGGTTGACCCACCCGGCATCCTCACTGTAGCCCACCTCGGCGATGCCGTCGAGGTTCGCGCCGGGTTCCATCCGCGCGAAGGCTTCCGGCGCAATCGTATCGAAGTCGCACTTGTGTTCGTGGCACTGTTTTGCAAGTGCCAGCGCGGAAAGGTCGCCCGCTTCCACAAGCAGCGCCAGCGGTAGCGGCGTCCAGCCACAGTCCCCACCGACCTCATCGGCGAAGTGCTTCCACACTGTAATGCTGCGATGCTGCAAATCGGCAACGGTGGGGTGCAGCGTCAACGGCTCGACGGTTGCCACACTGCGCCCGGTCCCCCCTGCGCCGAGGGCTGTTCGTTCCAACAAGATGACCTTACCTGCGCCGAGCTTCGCCAGGTTAAAGGCTGTGGAGACCCCCAGCACCCCGCCACCCACAACGACGACATCCGCACTGTCGGTGACGGTCATGGGGTCCAATCCGCAAACGCGTCGATCACCGGTTTGATGTCGTCCATCATCGGGTAAAGGATAGGGCAAGTCACGCCAGCGTCGATGTACTCCGCAACTTTGGCACGGCACTCGTCGGATGTGCCGACGGCCATGAGGTTGCGCACCACATCGTCGGGGATTTCCTTCGCTGCACGGCGATAATCCTCCTCGGTGGCAGGCCAACCGACAATTTGCTGTACCTTCTCGATGAGTTCCTCGCTGACCTTGCTCGCCTTCATGATATGCGGCTCGGTGCCCAGGTAGTAGGCGACCAGCGCCTTGCCCTCCATCATGGCGGCTTCGGGGTCGTCGTCGCTGAGGCAGCACACGAGCAGTTCGGGCCGGTCCACATCGTCGAGTGTTTTGCCCGCCTTTTGCGCGCCCTTCTCCACGAGTTGCACCGCCTCACGGATGTAATCCACACTGACGACGTAATTGAGCACCACGCCATCGCAAATTTCGCCCGTGAGTTCGAGCATCTTCGGTCCAGTCGCGCCGATGTAAATCGGAATATCGCGCGGGGAGGTATCGCCGAAGGCCACATCCAGCCGAATACGATCCAGATTCACAAAATCGCCCTGGTAGGTGACCTCTTCCATGGTGAACAACTGCCGAATCGACTCGACGTGTTCGCGCATAGCCTTCAGCGGGCGTTCGCGCGTTTCGCCTACGCGGCCCGCAATCGGCTCCCACCACGCGCCGAGGCCGAGCATCACGCGGCTGTCGCCTTCCGGGGTGCGCCCGGCGAGTTCCCACATGGTGCTGAACGTTGCCGCGATCACCGCCGGGTTACGCGTCCAAATGGGCAGCACGCCACTCCCCAGCTTGATGTTCCGTGTAGTGCCGAGGAAAGCGCTCATCAGTACCACGCAGTCGCGGGCAAGGCGCGTATCCGCCTGCCAAATTTCGCTGAAACCACGTTCCTCGGCGTACTTCACCATGTCCATCTCATAGCGGATCGGGTGCTTATCCTGCATATAAAGGGCCATACGTTGGGCCATTTTTGCTTGTCCTTTTCGCTAAAGGGTGATCGCTGCCAGCGCGTGGTAGCCTTCCACCGCGCCGAATAGTTGACTCAGTTCGAGGTACTCGTTCGTAATGTGTGCCGTGTTTTCTTTGCCAGGGCCATAGCCAAGCGTAGGCACACCTGCGCGGCCTTTCGTGTAGCTGCCGTTGGTGCAAAAGCTATAGTGGCCGAGGGCGTTCTTCGAATCGCCTGCCACAAGTGCCGCCTGTGCAGCCAATACCCAAGGATCGTCGTTTGCCATGCGCCATGCCGGGGCGAGCGTTTCCTGCTCCAGGGTGAGGCCGGTGTAGCAGGTAAATTTACCCGGCACGATATGCGCCTCGGCGTTGAACTGCGGGTCCGCCGCTTTGAGGCGGGCAAACACCTCACGGATGGGCGCAAGCACCTCGTCTTCACCCTCACCCACGAGCAAACGACGGTCGTAGCGCGCATCGCAGCGCCAGGGAACCACACTCACACCAGGGTACGGCGACGTAATCGCCTGTGTGGGTTCGAGGATACCGTAGCCGAGTTGTTCATCGTGTGGCGGCACGATTTCGTCGAGCGCGAGGGCGAGCTTCGCCATGTTGCGGAAGGCATTGATGCCCACCTGCGGGCTGCTCGCGTGGGCGCTTTTACCGTGCACCGCAATCGCGATTTCGGCGCGACCCCGCTGCGCCACGTTTACTCGCAGCTCAGTGGATTCGCAAATGACAACGAGGTCCGGGCTGTAGCGGTCGATGATGGGCCGCATCGTCAGCCCTTCGATAATCTCCTCGCCCACCGACGCGCTCACCAATGCAGTCCCCTTGAGGGTGCCATCGGCTTTTGCGGCGGCCAAGCCCACCAACGACGCCGCCAGTGCGCCCTTCATGTCGCAGGTTCCGCGCCCATAGATGCGCCCACCGTCTTCTTCGGCACCGAGTGGGTCATGCCGCCACTCGTCACGGTTACCGATGTCGACCGTATCGACGTGGCTGTCGTAGAGTACAGTCGGGCCGTCGCCGCCACGTAACACACCGATCACATTCCCACACTCGTCGACCCGAACATCTTCGTAGCCGAGGCCGTTCATGTGCCCCGTCACAAGGTCGATGACTTGCTGTTCTTCGCCGGAGAGACTTTTCACCCGCACCAACGATTGCAGAATCTCGACGGTTTGTTCCTTCTGCTCGGCAGTGATCATTTTTGTGCCACCTCCCACATCGCTGTTGCTGCGGTATGCACGCGGTCGCGCAACGCTTCTATGTCATCGCCGCCGAGCACCACCCGGTCGCGCACGCGCCATTCGCCATTCACCATCACATCTCGGACGTGGGTGTAATTCCGCCACAGCACCAGTTGATCGTAAAGATTATGCTCTTCCGCCGGGGTGGGAAAGCGCGCGTCAACGAGTTGCAGGTCTGCCACAAAGCCCGGCGCCAATCGACCCACATAATCCCAGCCGAGCGCTTTGGCACCGCCCTCTGTCGCCATATGGAAAACCGTATCCGCTGGCATAACGGTCGTGCTCTGGTGAGCTGCTTTGTGGATCAAAAATGCGCCGCGCATCACCTCGTAGAAGTCGTTGACGTAGCCGTCACTACCTAGGCCGATTGTCACCCCTCGGTCGAGCAATTGTGGCATCGGCGCGATACCCCCACCGACCTCGCAGTTGCTCAGGGGCATGTGCGTCACGCGGATGCCCTTTTCCGCGATGATGTCCATCTCACGTTCGCTCAGTTGTACGCACTGCGACGCTTGCATGCGTGGCCCCGTGACCCCGAGATCATCGTAATATTCCAGCGTCCGCTTGCCGAAGTGCTTCAACGCATACTCCGGCTCGAAAGTGGCTTCGTTGCAGTGCATCTGCAATGAGGTGTTCAGATTTTCCGCGAGTGTGTGGGCCTCCTTGATGAAATCCGCAGAGCAGGTGAATGTCGTGTGGAAGCAGATGAGACCCTCCACGATGCCCCCACCATCGCGGCAAGCCTGCACAAAGTCGGCGTTTTCCTTCAAGCCGATGATGCCGTTATCCTTGCTGACGCGCTCGGTGCTTTCGAATGAGAGGATGCCGCGCATCCCTAACCGTTCGACGACGGCCTTTTGCTTCAATAGTGCGCCGGGGATAGCGTAGGGGGCTTCGAGGATGTCGTAGAAGCTTGTGATGCCGCTGCGGAGCATTTCCGCACATACCCACTCCGTTGCCGTTTCGATCATCTCGTGGGTGAGGGCATCTTCGACATAGGGCCACCAGAAATCATCGAGGAAGGCCCATCCCTCGCCATCGCCCTCGCCATGCGGTACGGGGATGCCGTGTGCGAGCACACCGTACAGGTGTACATGCGCATTCACGAACCCCGGCGCTAAGATCATCCCCGCCGCGTCGATGACGGTATCCTCGGGGTATTCGTCGCGTAGGGTGGCGTTCGGCCCCACGGCATTTACTTCGGTGCCAATGACGCGCACGCCCCAATCGCGTCTGGGGGCTTCCCGTGCTGAGGTAATCAAAAAAGCCGGTAAAATTATTTGACCGTCCAAAGCCAACAAGCCTTTTGTTTACATCTGAGCTACGGAGTTTACCGCAAATGTGGTGCGCTGTCCTTTGGACGCTACGCCCAAAAAAAGCGCGCGCTTAGTTGGCAGTCTGCTGGCTTTTTTCGATCTCCTCGATGAGCTTGTCCATCCCTGGGTGGAAGTCTGGGTCTGGCTTCAGGGTAAAGGCATTGCGCATGCGCAAATCGTGTAGTGCCTTCGGCAGTTCGTTCTCCTCGGGCATCGTCGCGCCCCCCACCAATACCGGGATCACCAGCATGTTGTCTGCGTTTAACGCGGTCTCGACTTCGATGCGCACGAAATCATCCACATCATCGAGGCGCTTGCTGCCATCCACCTTTTTGATGGACGCCCAGTCGGGACCGATAATCACGAGCGTGACAGCCGCCTCGCCGAGCGTTTTCTGTAGGAAATCGACAAAGTTGACCCCCGCCGGGATGTTGTTCACGTCCTTGAATACACCGTCTTTACCGAAGCGCCCCACCATTCGATCGTAAATGCGCCCGGTGATGTCGATGCTGTCGGAACGGCGATAGGAGACAAAAATTCCGTGGCGACGATCGACCTGGGGCATGTGGAGGTCGAAGGCCTCGGTGAGTTGAGACAACAGCGCGTCGTAGTCTGGCCTGGGGAAAATCCAGTTGATGTCACCCAGCAGTCGCATTTCGAAGGTGCCATCTAACAACTTGGGAAGGCTACTCAGCTTGTCTTCGTCGGTAGCTACCCGCTCGGGAATAACCGGGATCATCGGAATATCGCGCGTCGTGGCAAGCAGCACCTCTTTGCGTACCCACTCGCTCTCCGCCGCATCTGGCGACAGACACACGATCAAGTGGTCGGCCTTCATGACCGCATCGGCCATCGCCTGCCGCCAGTCGTCACCCCCACGCAGATTGAGTGTGTCGACCCAAACATTGCCCCGCGCGAACTTGAGGTCTGCGCCAAGTTTCTCGGCGAAATCACGATCGGCGGGGGCATGCGAGATGTAGATCAACTCGGAGTTCAGCGGTACGGGTTCCACCGGTGGGTCAATCGCCTCGACGAGCTTTTTCATCTTCTCGTCGAAGGCATCGCCATCGGGGGCTACACCGGTCAGGTCGATCATATACAGGTCTTGCATATGACGCACTTCGTCGAATTGTGTGAGTGCGTCGGTGCACGGTTCCAGCAAAACAGGGATCAACCGCTTGCGGAAGCTCTTCCCAACGTAAAGCTCCTGACGATTGAACTCACTCTCGATAAACTTCGTAGACAAAAACACAACCATCGCATCACTTTTCGTGATGTTGTCGAAGATCGTTTTGCGCCACGGCATACCGGGTTTTACATCACGGTAGTCCACCCATGTATCAACATCGTGCTCACTCAGGTAGGCCTCGATGCGCTTGACATCGTCCAGATACGTCTTCTCGTAGGAAAGAAATGCAGTTTTGGTCATGTTGTTTTGCCTCCATAGCTGTTTAATCCTAGTCCAAACGCGTGTGGAGGGCAAAGCAAACACGCGAACCATACGGTTCGCGTGTCGTTAGACTTTTCCAATTTTCGGTGCGGGGCCTTCAGGCGGGCGCGGGCAACTCCGCGAAAACCGACGCCATCGCATCCAACGTTTGCTGGATGATGACCTCATTGTGGACCGTACTCACAAAACCCGCCTCGAACTGGCTCGGCGCAAAGTACACGCCACGTTCCAACATCGCATGGAAGAACTGGCCGTAGCGCGCCGTATCGGCATGTGCCTTGGCGCTGGCGTAGTCCGTAATGCGGGCATCGGCGTCCTTGAGGAAGTAAAAGCCGAACATCGTCCCGGCGCTGCCACACTGCAAGGGGACGTCGGCGGCTTCGGCAGCCTGTTGAATCCCCAGACGCAGCTTGGCGGTATGGGTCGCCGCCACTTCGAAGGTGTCGCCTTTGCGTAGCTGCGAAATGGTCGCCAGCCCGGCAGTCATCGCCAACGGGTTCCCACTGAGCGTCCCGGCCTGGTACATCGGCCCAGCGGGTGCCACCGTCTCCATGATTTTGCGCTTACCCGCATACGCACCGACCGGCAACCCACCGCCGATCACTTTGCCGAGGCAGGTGATATCAGGGTCTAGCTTCCAGGCAGCCTGCGCCCCACCCATCGACACACGAAACCCTGTCATCACCTCATCGAGGATGAACATAGCACCATACTCGCGGCAGAGGTCTTGCAAGCCCTGCAAATAACCCTCGGCGGGCATCACGAACCCCATGTTGGCAGCAATCGGCTCGATGATGACACCCGCAATTTCGTCGGGGTACTGCTCGAACAACGAGCGTACCGCGTCCAAATCGTTGAACGGCGCGATCAGCGTGTTGTCGGTCGTGGAACCGGGCACACCGGGGGAGTCCGGCAGGCCGAGCGTTGCCACGCCGCTACCCGCCTGCACGAGGAGCATATCGGCGTGGCCGTGGTAGCACCCGGCGAACTTCACGATGCGGTCGCGACCTGTGTAGGCCCGCGCGAGGCGCAGGGCGCTCATGCAGGCTTCGGTGCCGCTGTTGACGAAGCGTATCATCTCGATCGACGGCAACGTATCGAAAACCAGTACGGCCAGTTCGTTTTCGATGGCGGTCGGCGCGCCATAACTCGTCCCGAGAGAAAGTGCCCGCTGCAACGCCTCGATGACGACGGGGTGCGCATGGCCGAGCACCATCGGCCCCCAGCTCAGTACATAATCGATGTACTGATTCCCATCGACATCCCACATATGGGGGCCACCGCCCCGTGCGATGAAGCGTGGCGTGCCGCCCACACTGCCGAAAGCCCGCACCGGGCTATTTACACCACCGGGCAGAATTTCGGTTGCGCGCCCGTAAAGCTTCTCAGATTGCGTCGTATTCATAGGCTAAACCGTTACCTTTAAGTTGATCTTTTCTGCGGTTTGTTTCGCACCGTGGACTGTATCCGGCACACCCACACCACCGTATGCGTTCCCCACGAGGTGCAAACCCGGCGGCAGCGCATCCATGATGCCCGCCACGCGCTCGATGTGACCCACATCGTACTGTGGATAGCCGCTGCGCCAGCGTGTGATGCGCGTGAGTTTCGGCTCTGCCGTGATGCCGAGGATACGCTGTAGCTCGTCTCGTACTTTTCTGACGAGATCGGCGTCATCGGCATCGAGCATAGCGCGGGTATGCGGCCCCCCGAAGAATACCCGCATCAGCACATCCTCGGTGGTTGGCGCACGGTGCGTCCATTTCGTGGTGGCCCACGTCATCCCATCGATGCTGCGGCCTTCACTACTGGGGATGACCAGCCCCATTGCGTCCAGCGGGTGCGGCACATCGGCGCGATGGAACGCCACTGTAACCACGCCCACCCCCGCATAACGGATGTCGCGCAGCTTATCGGCAGCTTGTGGTGCGGCCTCGCGGATGATGCCTGCGGCGTGGTCGGCCTGCGTGGCGATAACGACCACCTCAGCGCCTAGGGTGTCGCCGTTTTCCAGCGTTAGGGTGTATCCATTTTCACTGGCGCCGATCACAGTCACGGGTGTGTTTAGGCGCAGGTCGCCGGTGAGTTTTTCCACAAGTCCTTCGACCAGGGTATGGGTTCCCCGCTTGAACGAGACGAAGGCCGGCGTGTCGCTTGGTGGCGTCTGTTTGGCCCTGGCCCACATCCCACGGATCATACCACCGTGCTGTTCTTCCAGCGCACGGAACTGCCGAAACGTCGCGAGGATGCTCTGCTTGTCGGCCTCGGCATTGTAGACACCCGCGAGCAACGGTTCTGCGAGGCGGTCGAGCGCTTCTGGCCCCATCCGCCGAGTAATGAATTCGGCGAGCGACTCATCTTCTCCGTCGTTCTTCGCTGGGATGATCAAATCGGCGAGGAGGCGAAGTTTGCCCCACGGCGTAAACAACGGCGAGCGGAGAAACGGCCCCAGCTTCGTCGGCACGAGTAGGCGCAACCCCTCAGGCATGGGCACAGGCTTGCCATTCACCAGCACGTAGATGCTGTAGCGCGACTTCTGCACACCGATGATCTCGTCATCCAGGCCCAAGTCGCGCGCTAGGTCGTAGGCCCAAGGCTTGCGCGTGAGGAACGAATCGGGCGCGGCCTCGATGATGTAGCCCTCGGCCCGCTCCGTGAAAACTTTTCCACCCCAGCGTGCATCCCGTTCGAGCACAGTGTAGGGAAGCCCGCGCTTTTGGAGGTACCAGGCTGTCGCCAGCCCAGCGACCCCACCACCGACGATGGCGACTCTAGCTGGTGTACTCATGCACGAACTCGCACAGGCGCTTCACGTTGTCCGGCGGGGTTTGTGGCAATATGCCATGCCCCAGGTTGAAGATGTGTCCCTTGCGACCATTCGCCCGGTCGAGCACGTCCTTCGCGCGGGCCTGCAACTGATCCCACGGGGCCATCAGTGCGATGGGGTCTAAGTTACCCTGCACGGCCACCCCATCGCCGAGGCGCGCCCACGCATCATCCAACTTGATGCGCCAATCGACGCCGATGACATCGCCGCCCGCATCGCGGATGAGTTCCAACATGCCATTGGTGTTCGTCCCAAAGTGGATGATGGGCACACCGGCCTCGCGCGCAATGTCGATAGCGCGTTGCGTGTATGGCATCACGTATTGGCGGTAGTCCTCCGGCGCGAGTTGGCCCACCCAGCTATCGAAGACCTGAAGCACCTGCGCACCGGCCTTCGCTTGCGCCAGCAGGTAATTGCCCACAACCGTGCTCAGCTTCTCCATGAAGGGTTGCCACAGGTCCGGATGGCCCATCATCATACCCTTGGTGTTCTCATGGTTGCGGCTGCCCCCGCCCTCGACGGCGTAGCAGGCCAGCGTGAAGGGTGCCCCGCTAAAGCCAATTAGCGGGATGCCGCGCGGGTCCAGTTCGGCACGGGTGAGCTTGATCGCTTCGAGCGTGAACCACAGCGCCTCATCGATGGGGGGTACACGCAAGCGGTCAACATCGGCTGCGCTGCGTACCGGGTTGTGGATCACCGGCCCTTCACCTTTGACGAACGCCAATTGCAGGCCCATGCCCTCGAGTGGTGGCAGAATATCGGCGAAGATAATCGCCGCGTCGAGGTCGAACGCGTCGATGGGCTGCATCGTCACATCACGGGCCAGTTCCGGCGTTTTGATGATGTCCAGGATGCCGTAGTCGCGGCGCAGTGCACGGTATTCCGCCATGTAGCGCCCCGCCTGCCGCATGAGCCATATGGGTGTTGCGTCAGTTTCTTCGCGCCGAACGGCCTTCATGAAGCGGCTGTTCATTACGGACTCCGGCGTAGTCAGGGTGTCTTGTTCTGTCATAATTCGGTTTAACTCTCCAGCCATTCGGCGGCGTCTTTGGCAAAATACGTCACGATCATATCGGCCCCGGCGCGCTTGATGCTGGTCAGGCTTTCGAGCGCAGCCCGTTGCAGGTCGATCCAGCCATTTTGGGCAGCGGCGTGCATCATCGCGAACTCGCCGCTCACCTGGTACGCCGAAAGCGGCAAATCCCAATCGCGGCGCATATCCGCCAACACGTCGAGGTAGGGCAGCGCGGGCTTCACCATGAGCATATCGGCCCCTTCGGCTACATCGATGGCCACCTCGCGGCGCGCCTCGCGGCGATTGGCCGGGTCCATCTGGTATTGGCTGCGGTCGCCAAACTGTGGGGCCCCTTCGGCAGCCTCGCGGAACGGCCCGTAGAACGAACTCGCGTACTTGGCGGCATAGCTCAACACACTCACCTGATGCAAGTTCTCACTGTCGAGTGCGCCGCGTATGGCACCGACCATACCGTCGACCATACCCGACGGCGCGATAATATCGGCCCCAGCCTGGGCGTGCACCACCGACGCCTTCCCGAGTAGTTCGAGCGTCGCGTCGTTGAGCAGGTAGCCTGTGGGCAGGTTCGGGTTGTAGTGGTCCTCGCCCTCCACATTGACGATGCCGCAATGGCCGTGGTCGGTGTACTCGCAGAAGCACATATCGCTGATAACGATCATGTTCGGCACGGCAGCCTTAATCGTGCGAATCGCCGTGACGATCACACCGTCTGGGTTAAAGTTCTCGGTGCCGCAGGCATCCTTCTCGTTGGGGATGCCGAACAGAATCACCGCAGGGATGCCCCGCGCCGCGACTTCTTCCACCTCAGCCGCGAGCTTATCCACACTCAGTTGGAACTGCCCCGGCATCGAGCTAATGGGGTTTCGGATGTCTTCCCCCTCGCGTACAAACAGCGGATAGATGAAATCCGCCGGGGAGAGGGTGTTTTCGCGCACCATCGCGCGGATAGCCGGGTTCAAGCGCAGGCGGCGGGGGCGTATCCCGCTCGGCTTGCGCACCGGTCGATCTTCTTTGACGTAAACTAACATGTGTTCACCTCGGTAAAGTGTCTTTCCAAAGCAGCGACGAGGCCGGGCAACGTGTATGCTTCCGCCGTGATGACGCGCGCGAGGCCGTGCTTCTGGGCGGTTTCGGCGGTCTTCGGGCCGATACACACCGCCGGTAAGCCGATCATGCGGTAGCATGCCTCACCGATGCGTGCCACACAGTTGCGCACCGTCGAGGAACTCGTGAACGTGACCGCGTCGACTTCCTTGGCGTACAACATGGCCGGGAGGTCATCGCCACCGCTACCGATCACAGTTTGGTAGGCATCGACAACCGTTACGTTGGCACCGGCCTTCCGCAGCAAATCGCCGAGTGTGTCCTTCGCAATCGCGGATTGCGGGAGCAGCACCCGCGCGCCCCTCTGCACGGTTATCGTCTCCGCGAGGGCCTCTGCGATGTGTTCGTCGGGCACAAC
>CAYSVE010000013.1:0-26966 GCA_964434365.1 uncultured Anaerolineaceae bacterium
CGGGTTGAATTGCGTTGCTTGTCTATGGCTGGTCTGGTTACCCGGTCACGCCACTTACACCATTTATTTTACACTCCCTTTTTCGTTCCGTCGCTCACATTTTCCCTCTATGTCACGCGCTTTTAGAATCAACCAAACGCATTGCGTTAGCGATTATTCGTACTTTCTGAGATTTATCGCTATTGAAGATGTACAAACTCATGTTCTGCACTTCGGGTTTGATTAATATTTCATCTTCGGACAAGTCAAGGTACTCTGAGTTGTTTTGTCTTAAGAAAGTAACCATCTCGTTATCAGATGCAATTGTCAACCAAGCACCTTTCCATGTAATTGATCCGAAAAATTGGGCAACTTTCCTGAATTCAGCTATGAAATACTTGTCTTTCTGAGTTAGGCTTCTGACTCGCACCCTCAATATTGAATGACCATCGGTCATATCGAAGACACGACAGTGCCAATTACTAGGATCATCTAAATTCAACGCATTGGTTATGTCTATTTTTTTCATCTTAGGGCACCTTTCATAAAGCTGAGGTTACTACATGTAGCAACCTCAACTAAAAGATTTATAACATATCGCAAATTCGGGTTTTTAATCCTTCACCGTAAGTCGTATCCGTAGTGCCATTCCTATAGAATCTTGTCTTTCTACAAAGACCGTCAACATTAGCAATTCGATACAATTCCCACGCCGTCGCAACAAATCGACCGGTTTCGTGCGAAAGAACTCCGGTGTGAGGTACAGCGCACGTCCCACGAAGCCCAGACCGTTCAGCACCATCGCCTGTACTGCTTGCCCAACGCTCACCGTTCGTCCCGTGTCCGGCACGCGAGCGTCGATTTGTCCAATCAGGTCGATCTCCTGACAAACTCCGGCCACGATGCCGAGGTGATCCAGATTTTGGGTGCTAAAGGACTGAGCCATGCGCTTGCTCCTCGTTTTGTGGGTCTCAAAACGAGCTTACCCCATAATTATTCAGGATGCCCCGCAACACCCTCTGAATGTCGGCTGAAGGATGCTTATTGGGGTGCGGCCGTTTTGGTTGGACCGAAGCCGATTGGATGCCTCACCGCTCGTCTACTTTGCCCCACGCGTACAGTGTCTGCGGTTTTGCATCTGTCGTGGTTACGTTATAGCGATATTCCTCCACGATACAGTGTTCCACATCAACCACAGATAAAGTAGAAATTCCGCCGTCGTTCGTAGTGAACGCGAGTTGTGATCGTAAAGGCGACCAAATGATGTTTGAGGGTAGAGAAGCTGATATACCGGTATCCATCAAGACCTGCTGGGCAACATCATAAACATAGAGTTGACGTGGATTACCCAGACCATCTTTCGAACTGAGCAACCAAAACGCCATATACCGATCATCGGCGGACCAGCCAAGACTGCTGATCGAAAAGGAATCTATCTGATCATTTGATGAAAAATTCGTGACCGGCAAAAGGTGCCCATCGAGGGTATAGATATGCACATTGAAAGACTGACGAAGAAGAGCGGCTCCACCTAACATAGGAACGAAAAGGAGTGCTAACTTGTCCCCTGAAGTGGACCAAACGGGACTTAACTCCCCAGGGCTTCTTAGTCGATAAGCAATGATCGGAAATGACATTTGGGAATCGTTCCATGATTGATAGGCTTCCCCAGTACGCAAATCGAAAACATATAGGGCTTCATAGTCCGCATCCCGTAGCCAGAGCACGAGACTATCCTGAGACAGGTCTGACCAAACGAAAAAAAATGGTGAGGGTCGCAGCTCGTCCCACGGCGAAACATCGATTTCATAATCAACGCCTTGAAGCATTTGGGAACGGACAATTTGTCCATGTATGTTGACGATATCAACCCAGAGCTTATCGCGTTGAGCAATAAAGGCCATGTGCTCTGCATCAACCCAACCCGCGAAGTGAAGCCAACTTTCTTGCCACACAAAAGCGGATTGGATAAATCGCCCCTCGGCCGTCACAAGGTATTGAACACTACGATTGAGATTGTCTACAGAGTACGCTGTTGCATATGCTATGAAACGTCTATCTGGAGATATGTGAGGGGTTCGGGGGGTGTCAGATGAAAGTTGTTGGCCACTCGCCACGCTGAATGGTAGAGAATTGATCGAGTTAGTAGTGATATCCCAGACAAGGTACTCTGTAGTTAGTCGAGAGGAAAACAAAATATAGTCACCTGTCTCCACAGAAGTGATATTTTCGCTTAGTTGATATTCACAAGCTTGGGGAATGGCAGGTCTAACATCTAGCATCGCGGATGAGCAGATCAGGGTATATATCAAGATCATACGAATTTTCATTCATGTCTCCATATTTAATGTACGCTGATTGCTAAGCCATACGCCAAAAGTTCGGTGATTGAAAATCACTAAAAAATGGCTCATAAAAGTTCTGAGAGGTTCATAGTTTGCTATTTCTGCTCGATTCTTTTATCAGGACTTTCAGTCACTGGCTTTGTTGATTTGGTTTAAGGAACATAGATTCGATGGAACAGGCCAGTGGGCTGTCCGGTTTCGTTGCTAGCGAAGTAGACTTCATTCGCCGAACTCGCGATAATCGTGGAAATCGTGGCGCGGGTTGTTGGGGTGGGCACGCGCAGCAAAGTAATCGACGCCAGTGGAAAAAGCGATGAGCAACACATAACTTGCGCGCGAAAAAGCGTAGAAGATGTAGCTCGCAACCACGATGAGCGGCAGACGATAGCGATGCGGCAATTTGTAGTAAGTAAGAATAAATAGACTGAAGAAGGCAATAAATTCGAAAGACACAAACGACATGTCGTTTCCCCCTATGTCTGTTCGAACCTCGGGCGGAAGTATGCCATTGAATTAGAGAAAAATCAATATTTTGTAAAAATCGCGTTAGTGTATCGTCCAGGTTTTGCAAACTGTAGGGTATCGGCTGCGAGCCGGTGGGGGCGCACGTGCCCGTGGACGAAATCGTTTGCTGGCCCCCTGCACCGACGCTACACTACAATGAGACCAAGTAGCGGGAGCGCATTTCGCATCGATGGAATATGAGAAGCCTAAGAACAAGAATGACGAGCAGCCCACGCCCTGGAATCCATCGCTGCTGTTGGCGAGCATGTTTTTCCTCACCAATATCGTGGCGTCTATCCTATTGGGCATTAACTGGCGACGGCTCGGTCGCCCACAGTGGACGATGCCGACGATTGCGATACCTATCGGCTTGTTGGTACTCGCGGGTATCGGCTTTGGTGGGTTGATCGCCGCCGACGGCTCGCAGGCGCTGTTCGTCGTCGTGTTTGCGCCAGTTGCGGCGCTGTTCGGCTTTTTGCTTGCCGTGGTGCAGATGCAGCTCGGCTCGTACAAAGTGTGGAAGGATAAGGGGGACCTCGACGCGGTGTACGCCTATGAGTACAACATGCGCAACGCCGCCTTTACGTTGGTGGGGTTCACCATTGTGATGATCGCCGTCATCGGCCTGGCTGCCTCCTCATGACGAAGGCCGCAATAATCCAGGCGCGCCCGGCCTATTATGACCTGGCCGGGTGTGTCGAGAAGGCAACGACGCTCATCCGCGAGGCCGCTGCCGAGGGCGCAGACATCATCACACTTGGTGAAACGTGGTTCCCTGGCTACCCGGTGTGGTTGGATGTCTGCCGAGACGTTGGCCTGTGGGATCATGGCCCGGTGAAGGATGTTTTTGCGCGATTGCACGCGAACTCGCCACAAGTGCCCGGCCCCGAGGTCAAGCATTTCGAGCGCCTTGCACATGAACTCGGTGTGGTGCTCGTCCTCAGCATCAACGAGCGCGAGCGCGGCACGCTATACAACACACTGTTGACGATAGGCCCGCGCGGGCTACTGAATCATCATCGCAAGCTGGTGCCTACCTACACCGAACGGATGGTGTGGGGGCGGGGCGACGCACGCGGTTTGCGCTCGGTCGATACCAGGGCGGGGCGGGTGAGTGCGCTCGTTTGCTGGGAGCACTGGATGCCCCTCGCGCGGCAGGCGCTCCACGAGAGCGGTGAGGATATTCATGTGGCGGTGTGGCCCACCGTCAAAGAGATATTGCAGGTCGCGAGTCGTTCGTATGCCTTCGAAGGACGGTGCTATGTGTTAGCGGCGGGTAGCATCCTGTACAAAGAAGACCTACCCGCAGACCTCGATGTGCCTGAGGACATACCGCACCTTGTGATGCGCGGTGGTAGCGGCATCATCGGGCCAGATGGCGAATACCTGGCCGGGCCAGTGTACGATGAGGAAACGATCCTCTATGCCGACCTCGATCTGTCGCGCATTGCCGCAGAGAGTATGGCGTTGGATGTCACGGGGCATTACAGCCGTCCCGACGTGTTCCGCTTTGGGGTGCGCCGCGCCCCGGACGAATAATGGCGGCCAGCGGGTGTTTTGGCAAGGCAACGGTGGCCTTTGAATGGGGCAGCGTTTATCGTAGGGCCGTATGTTTTCATAGGACGAAGAACTGATGCGACAATTTGATCTGATTATCGTAGGTGGCGGAATCGTCGGCCTAGCGACGGCGCGCGAGTTCCTCAACCGCCGACCGGGCATTCGCCTGGCTGTGCTGGAAAAAGAACCAGCGTTGGGGTATCACCAAACGGGCCACAACAGCGGTGTGCTGCACGCGGGCATCTACTACAAACCCGGGTCGCTGAAGGCGAAAGGGTCCGTCGAGGGTCGTGCGGCTATGGTCTCGTATTGCGATGAAAAGGGTATTCCCTACGAGTTATGCGGCAAGGTGATCGTCGCGCTGGATGAGAGCGAGATACCCAAGCTGGATGAGCTGTTCGAGCGAGGGATTGCCAATGGTGTACCGGGCATCGAAATGATAGGCCCGGAGCGCCTTCGTGAGATCGAACCGCACGCTGCCGGGATCCGCGCGATTTACTCGCCCAACACCGGCATCGTCGACTATTCCGCCGTGGCACGGTCGTATGCGGAGGACGTGCAGGCCTGGGGCGGGGAAGTCTTCACGGAGTGCAAGGTGCTCAGTTTAGAAAGTAGGGCGGGCCGCACCGTCATCGAAACAACGCAGGGTGCATTCGAAGCGGGTGGGGTGGTCACCTGTGCCGGTCTGTACTCCGACAAAATCGCCGGGGAAAGCGATAACGTGCGCATTGTGCCATTCCGCGGGAGTTACTATAACCTGCGGCCAGAGGCTCGAAAGCTGGTGCGCGGCCTCATTTATCCTGTGCCCGACCCGCGCTTTCCCTTCCTGGGGGTGCATTTCACCAAGGTGATGAACGGTGAGGTGTGGGTGGGGCCGAATGCTGTGTTGGCCTTCGCGCGTGAGGGGTATGAGCGCTGGAAGATTAACCCAGACGAGTTACGCGAGGTGCTCACATTCCCGGGTTTCTGGAAGCTCGCGACGACGTACTGGAAGATGGGCCTGCTGGAGATGTACCGCGACTACGTTAAGATGGCCTATGTGCGCACCGCACAGGCGTACCTGCCTGCACTCAGCTATGCCGACTTGCTCGCTGGCACCGCCGGGGTACGCGCGCAGGCCCTCCGCGCCGATGGCTCGCTGGTGAAAGACTTCCTCATCAAGCACGGTGACAACGTCACACATATCCAGAACGCGCCCTCACCCGCCGCGACCTCGTCGCTTGTCATCGCGCGGATGATCGCCGATGAGGCCGAGACGAACTTCCAGTTGGCGTAAGTACTTCGTCTACAAAGACCCGCCAAAAATAAGACGCCCAGCAGATTCGCTGGGCGTGTGTGATTGTATTTGGTTGTGTTTCTAGAATGGTCTTCGTGGTTACGGGGAAGACACGAAGGTGCTGCCGTCGGCGCAGTCCACGATCACGGCTGCCGAGTCGGAACCGGTACCTGGCTGGGAAACGATGAGGAGCACGCCAACTGCCTGGTTGGAGATGCCCTGGCCGCCGTAACGATTAGCGCCTGTGCCTGGCGGGATGGGTGGGGTGTTGGAACCCACGGCGTTCTCGAGGGGGCGGAGCGACACGGCAAACGGCCCATTACGGTTGAAGCTAGTGCCGATGAGGCGATAGTGCGAGATAGGATCGTTGAAGTTGAACGGGCCACTATTGTCCTGGATGTTGTCGAACTCGCCGACCGTGGGCGACTCCAGGAACGAAGATTCGCGGCCATTGGACAGCACAGAGAGGTCATAGACCGCAATGCGAACATCGGCGGTGCTGTTCTGAGTGAAGCCGTCAATGTCGAACGCAACGGCAGTCTGGCTGGAAGGGCCACAGTTGTCGAACGAGTAGCTACCCGAATCGAAGGTAACGGTCTGGGCGAACGCGCCAGACACAAAAATAAGGGAAAGGCCGAAAACGCAAACGATGAGGAGGATACGCAGTTTCATGGGTTTTTCTCCCAGATTGATTGACTATGACGGGATGCACAACACTTGCCAGTGTGCGGCAAGCCCACCGTGATGGAAAACTTAGGAAATGAAGTTGCCAAATGCGTCACGGAAGACCGCGTCGCCGGTACCGGGGACGCCTACTGCTTTCGTGATTTCCGAGAAGGTGCCAAGCAGTTTGACCGTGATGCCCGGGTAGGTCTTCTTCTTGCCCTTGGGTTGCTGCTGCTTAGGTTGTTGTTTGTTCATGTTGCCCTCTTTAACCCCTATCTGTCATTCCGAGGCTAGTGCCATCGGATTTTCGAAGATAATCGAGGATAGTGTACACGAATATCGCAAGGATGTCTAATTAGGTTCTGTTCATATTTTGTGGTGTCGAAACCGACGCGTCGACCAAGTGGAGAGGCCTCATATATGATAAGTTCAGATTGTATAGATGTGACGAACATACGCCGAAAAAGCTTGATCCTGTTGATGAAACACGGGACCAAACGCCGTTCATGACAAAGGTCTCACCGGCGGTCAAGGCCGCCTTAGCGGCAAAAGTGCTTGAACACACTGTTGCAATTGCCGTCTTCATTTTCGGCAGGCGTTGTTCCAGAATACGATGGGGCTTAATTGGTATATGCTACCCCCCGAATGATGCTGTTGGCGAACTCAAATTTCAGTCGATATTTGATAATAAATGACACAGAATAGCGCGAAAATGCGTTGGATTTCATGTTTTCCCAGAGGATCAATAGGTTCGCCAACAGCATCCCGAATATAATTGCCACACGACACGACACGGCAGAATAACAGGTGTGGTTAAAATTATTTATGGGCGGCACCCAAGCATGCAACGTGCCGCCGACACAATCAACCGGCATCTGCACTACCGAGCTTTTATCGTCATTGGGCGTCACCTCTTTATTGTTCCGCAGTTTCGATGGCTAGGACATGTACTGCGCGCGTGGCAAATTGTGAGAGATGATGGTCGGCAGGTATTTTCGGAGCACCTGCGTCGAAAGGTTGGCACTAAACCGCGCGGGGCGCAACAGGACAAACCAACAAGCCGGTAACCACACATCGGCTCGGTATCTTAGTAACCTTACGATGGCAGACGGATGCAGTGGCACATCTGATTGTCATTGAGGGTGAGGGTTTTGCGATACAATGGCCTGATGTGCAGATAAGGGGAATCGTGCATGTCGTTTGTGTCGGTGGAATTTCTGATCTTTTTCAGTGTGTTCTTTTTCGCTTATTTCAACCTTCCGCACCGCTTCCGGCTCCCCCTTATCCTCATTGCGAGCTATGTCTTCTACGCCTTTGCGCGTGTGGAGTATGTGCTGCTCATCGCGTTTTCGACAATCGTCGACTACTTCGCGGCGCGGGCCATCGAGGTGACACCGAAAACCGACGGGCTTCGTCGCCGCACCTTGTTGTTCATCAGCCTGGCTGTGAACCTGGGCGTGCTGTTCACATTCAAGTACTTCAACTTTTTTGCCGGGGCTGTTGCTGACCTGTTGACTCTGATCGGCATTCCGCACAGCGAGGCAAGCCTGAACTTGATTCTGCCGGTGGGGATTTCGTTTTATACGTTTCAGTCGATGTCGTACACCATCGATGTGTACCGGGGCCAGTTACCCGCCGAGCGTGACCTTCAACGGTTTTCGGCGTACATTGCGTTTTTTCCGCAGCTTGTGGCCGGGCCAATCGAACGGGCGGGCCGCATTCTGCCGCAGTTCGACCGGCGTGTGAGTTTCGACTACGACCGGGTTGTGTCGGGGTTTCGGCTGGTATTGTGGGGCCTATTCAAGAAGGTGGTGATTGCAGACCGGGTCGCCCTGTACGTTAATGAGGTGTACAACCATGTAGAAGCCTACGATGGCCTTGTGCTTGTCGTCGCCACATTTTTCTTCGCTATCCAAATTTACTGCGATTTCTCGGGCTATTCCGACATCGCGATTGGCCTCGCCCGCGTGGTGGGGTTCGATTTGATGGAGAACTTCCGGCAGCCGTATTTCTCAGCGTCCATCGCAGACTTCTGGCGGCGATGGCACATTTCGCTCTCGACGTGGTTCCGCGATTACGTTTACATTCCGCTAGGGGGTAGTCGTGTGCCGATGGGGCAGCACCTGGCCAACTTGATGATCGTTTTTTTGGTGAGTGGGCTGTGGCATGGCGCGAGCTGGACGTTCGTGGTGTGGGGCGCATTGCACGGGTTGTTCATCGTGGCCGAGGTGGTACTCGGACAGAATAACCGACGCGCGAACCTCTTCAATATTGGCCTGACGTTTGTGCTGACGTGTGTGGCGTGGGTGTTCTTCCGTGCGAACACCCTGGCCGATGCGGTGACGGTGTTCGTGAATGTCTTCGACCTGTCGGATGGCGTGGCAGGTGTGAGTGCGCCGTTTGCACAGGGGTTGTTGCCAACAAGCTGGGAATTGATGCTGGCGTGGGGGTTAATCGTCGTGTTGGCGGTTGTGGATGGTGTCAACGCGCGTGGTTGGAAGATGCCATCCTTCGAGCGGGCGCCGGTTGGCCTGCGGTGGGGGTGGTATTACGTGGCGGTAGGGGGTGTAATCCTGGCGATGCTCTACAGTGTTCAACCAGAGTTTATCTATTTTCAGTTTTAGTTGAGGGTGCATGCGTCGATTTTTGGTAAGGCTGGTCGTATTCTCGCTCCCGGTTGTGATCGGCATGGCGGGTATATTGTCTATCGGCTGGTATGTGGGGGCTGTACAGCCCTTCGAGACGATAGCGGGGCTACAGGCCGAGGACCCCTCGGTTCGGTATGTGTTCCGCATTACGCGCCAACGCCTGTTGGACTACAAATACCAGTCGGTGCTCGTGCATCGTCCACAACTTTTGATTCTGGGGTCGTCGCGGGCGCTGGCTTTCAGGGGTGGGTTCGCAACTCGGTGCCCGGCGGCGCTTTACAATGCGGCGATGCCTGCGATGCCGATCGATGAGGTTGCGCCGTTTTTCGAGGATGTGTTGGCGCGGGGTGTGCGCCCCGATGTGGTGCTGTTGACGCTCGACTACCCGGATTACAACCTGGAAAGCGATTTTCGGCGCACGCGGCGCTTGCGGGCTGGCGATGCCCCGCTTCGACGGCAGGTGTTGCAAAATCTGGGCCATTTTGTGTTCGAAGTGGCGCTCGACCCACAGGGGGTGCGCAATTTACCGGCCTTCGACCCGCAGGCCGGTCGCTATGGCTGGCAGTTTTTGCTAGCGGCGAATCCTGACCATTACGTGGGCGATGGCGCGCGCGTTCTCAGTGATTTGGGTGAAGAACGACGGGCGTACGAACTGGCGCGTCATGAGTATGCTCTCGAAAATCGCCTCAGCTTTTATGCGCCAGGCGCTGAGGTGGACATGGACGCAGTGCAACAGGTGGATGATTTGCTTGCACGCGCTGCGGAACACGATGTGACGGTGATCGGCGTTTTTCTGCCGTACCATAGTGCGTTCTACGCGCGGATATTCGATGAGCCGGCTTACGGGTATATCCCAGGCACACAACGCGAAATCGAGGCTGTGTTTGGTGCTTACAGTTTCCCACTTTACGATTTCTCAGACCCGACGACAGTCGACGTGGGGGATAGTGGGTTTTATGATGGTTGGCACATGGGTGAGTTGAATTCGCTGAAGCTGTTCGCTGCGGTTGTGAGGGCCGAACCCGAGTTGCTCGCTCGGTACGCCGACATTGCTACTTTGCAGGATGAGATCGCGACTGCCGATGCCCCGTTCTACTTGCAGTTAGGGGCTACTGCAACCTCATCTGTGGGGGGGTGTGGGTGATTGTGGTCCGAGGATGTGGTCGAATCAGGGTTGCGCTATCGGTTCGGCGAACAGCACTGTCTCCATCATGTTTGTCGTGAAGTGGTCCAGGTAGAAATTGTAGTTTGGCTGTAGGCTTTTAATTAGATGAGGGATGGTGCAAAGGTCTTCGATTTTGTGATAGACGGTAATGGCTAGCTTGGGGGCGAAGGTTCTAATTGTTTCTGTTGCGCCCTCAATTGCTCGAAGTTCAGCACCTTCGATATCCATCTTAATGAAGTCGACCTTCTGGACAGGCTCCTGTGATACAAGCTTGTCTATGGTGATTGTTTCAGCGCGATTCTGCTGATTGGCAGAATCTCCAAGCTTTGTAGCTGGACCTCTGGACTCGAAAGTAAGAAAGGTGTCGTCTTCATCCCAAACTGCTTTTTCTACCACGTCGATAACCTCGGAGAGGGCTGTATTCTCAGCGAGGTTGCGTGAGAAAATCTGGAGGTTATCCGGCACGAATTCGAAGCTGTAGACGCGCCCAGCCTCCCGTGCAGCCATGTAAAGCGCTGTGTCTCCCCAGCACCCCCCGGCATCGATTGCGATGTCTCCTGGTTCTACGCCAATATCCACCTCGCCATGCTTATAGCGGTACTGCTCACTCATGAAGGTGTGAACCACATTGCCTTCGAACAAGTGCGCTTTGAGTGGATAACCGAGCGAAGATAAGTCGTACAGGTTTAGCTCGAAGACGGTGTTACCGAGTGTTGAAGAACCAGTTTTTTGCTCGACGATGAGGGGTTCGCTGCGCACACGCCGAGCCTCTTCATCGGTGGGGTCAACCAATGCCTCTAAGTGCTCGGGGCCCAGTATTTTGCGTACGACTAGCTCGATCATCAGGGACTTCGAATAATCATCGTTTAGCCATGTGTAGAGCATCCGCAGATTGTTCATCTGCGAAAGAAAGTATGCCATGCGAGTGGGTGGATGGCGCATGACCTCAAAAATTCGATAGCCGATAATGTAAGATGCAGCAATTTGCAGCCATGTTCGAAGCAACTTCAGTTTGTTGGCTGGACGCTTATTACGTAACTGGTGCCTATACGCTTTGACCAGTTGCCTTTGGAAGCGTGAATCGAACTCGGCGTGTGAAGTCATCTACCATTTTCCTGTTCCTGAGAAAAGCATCGGAGCTTTGCGAGACTGCCTATGCTTTGCCAACAAAACGGTTTTACGTTTTACGTGTGGAGTTTTCGGGCATTACGCAGCTATATAGCCCTAACCCGCAAGTCTAACGCCTTTCTAGGCCGCCGCCTAGCTCGTGAGAAATTACCTGTTGCTCCCAATGGAGTATAGGCCGCACGACGCCATGCAGGGTGCCGTAGTACCTGCCCTTGTATTCTTTTCGGTTGATCACATCCAACCCCACAACACCATTGAGTTGCACGAAAGCGCGATGGGCATTTTCCACGAATCTCACGTTGATGGAATAGTAGCCACTATTCATGAGATTTGGGGGGATGTGTAACACGATGCGATTGTGCCCCAAACGCCATGTGAGTGGTTTTTCCTGCTCAAGTGTGGACGAAGCGAATGCGACGATGCCACGATCGTTGACGAGTTGAATGGACATGTCGATCTCGGCGTCGGGGCTATGGTTGTCGAAGTCGACCACGATGGCGAACGGATCGTCCATGTGTATGTCATCCTGTACCATCCGGGGGTCTCGGAGATTGCCAGCGTCGTCGACCGATACCACGGCGACTTGTCGAAGTCGCGCGTTTTCGTTGCCGGGTGCTGTTTCAGGATCGTCCCAACCGACGATCTGTTTATTCTCGGTGGTCGTACGCAGGTAGGTCGAGATGACATCCTGGGTTTCACCGTCCATACGAATGCGCCCGTTTTCCATCCAAATAACGCGCTGGCACAGGGTACTGACGGCTGTCATGTTGTGGCTAACGAGGAGCACCGCCCGGCCTTCGCTGGCGACATCGCCCATTTTGCCGAGGCTCTTCCGGCGGAAATCGGCATCGCCGACGGCGAGCACTTCATCGACGAGCAAAATATCTGGCTCAAGATGTGCTGCGACCGAGAAGGCGAGGCGCACTTGCATACCGCTGGAGTACCGTTTGACGGGGGTGTCGATGAATTTCCCGATGCCGGAGAACTCGACGATTTGGTCGAACTTGTTGTTGATCTCTGTGCGCGTCATGCCGAGGATGGTGCCGTTGAGGTACACATTTTCGCGCCCGGTTAGCTCTGGGTGGAAGCCGGTGCCAACCTCTAGCAGGCTGGATACACGCCCACGTAGGGAGACGCGCCCGCTAGAAGGGAAGGTGATGCGGGACAGGACCTTCAGCAAGGTGCTTTTGCCGGCCCCATTGTGGCCGATAACGCCGACGATTTCGCCGGGTTCGACCGCGAAAGACACATGGTCGAGCGCCCAGATGATGTCTTCGGCATCGGCGTTTTGTTCGCTGAATGTCGACAACCGATTGAGCCGACGGAAGTTCCTGATGGGTTGCCGAAGAAGATCGAGCGCGGCGCCGACGAAGGTGTCGTTCATTTCTTCTTCGAGGCCGATGCGATAGGCCTTGCTTAGGTCATCTACCTTAATTGCTAAGTCTGTCATTATGCGACATCCGCAAATATGCGTTCCATGCGTCGGAAGTATAGCATGCCGGTGAAGAACAGGATGAGGGATATAACGGCCCCCGTACCCAGCCAGGTCCATGGCATATCGCGCGTTTGGAGGAAGGCTGCCCGGAAGCCTTCGATGACACCTACCATGGGGTTAAGGGTGTATAGCATTTGGAAGCGTTCGGGTACTTCGGATGTGGGGTAGACGACGGGTGATGCGTACATCAGTAGCTGAACAAAGAACCGCATGGCGTAGTTGATGTCGCGGTATTGAACGGACAATGCGGTAAGCCACATGCCGATGCCAGTGGCCGTGAACATCATCAATACGATGAGCAATGGTACGTAGATGAGCTTCCAGGAAGGTGCGATTTGGAAGTAGAGCATCAGCACGAAGACAAACATGATGGCGATGAAGAAATCGACGAGTTTACTAACTGCTGGCGCTAGCGGCATGATCAACCGCGGGAAGTAGATTTTCTGGATTAGATTACGGTTTTTCGTGAGGCTACTCGCCGCATCGGTGAGTGAGGATGCGAAAAACGTCCAGGGAACCACGGCGACGTAGTTAAAGATGGCGTAGGGTACGCCCTCTGAGGAGACCCGGACGAAATTGCCGAAGATGACTGTGAACACGATCATACTGAATAGGGGACTGAGGAGCGCCCAACCGAAACCGAGCACACTTTGTGCATAGCGGACGCGAATATCTCGCCAGGTTAGGAAGAGAAAGAGATCTCGATACTGCCATAATTCACCAAAGTTGATCGACTGCCAACCGCCGACGCCTTCGACGATGGTGATTGGAGGTTGGTTTACCTGCAAAGGTTCGACATCGTGTGTCGTATTGGTAATCGCCATGGCGTTGCCCCACTCCCTTAAGTGATGTGCCGAACAAGTTGTACTACAAGTTAGAACGATGGGCCAGCATGAATTCATGCTGAGTGGATGAGCTTACCCCAAGCCCACTACAAGCAAAAAAGGGCACCCGGTAGGTACCCCTTTCGCTATGGTACGACCGCGATCAACGGTCATGATCGCGCTTGTGTTGTTTTTCGCGGCGTTTGTCGCGCGCGATGGCGAACCAATGGGTGACCAGGTTCGTTAGGATACCGACCAATAGCGCAAATAGTGCGCTCAGCAAAAGCTGCTCAATTGTTACCTGGCTGAGATTCAACATCGCTCCTCTCTCACAAGTTTCGAGCCAGCCCCCGGCTAGCTCAAGTGTTCTACTATATCACAAACCATTCTGTTATGTTGGTTCAAATAGCGATAGAGTATGGCTAAAAAGTGGCATTCATGTCGATAAAACAAAATAGGCCGCATTAGGTACAATGGGGTAGGTACAAGCCGCAGAGGGAACCGCATGGTTAACGATGACTTGAGTACAGCCCCAACCTACAACGATCAGGATTGGCTGGCGCTGCTCAAAGCGATGAACGAGCGCGCCTGGGACGATTTACTTCGGCACTTCGGTGATGACCTACAGCGCGATATTCGCGCATCGGTGAACAAATTCCGTTTACCGCTCGATGTCGCCGATGATGTAGAGCAAGAAACGTGGCGCACCGCGATCCAGAAGATCGACGAGTTCCATGCCGAAGAGATCGTAAAGCTGTATCACTGGCTGCGGGTGATCGCCTATAACAAAGTGCGGATGCTTCATCGTAAGCGGCACTGGGAGTCGTTCGACGAAATGGACACGGACGATACAGGGGTTTCGTTGGATTGGTTTTTGTACACCAACGACCTGGCGGGGAAAGGCCCCGAGGGCGATGTGCTCTCGAAGGAACGGATGAAGGCGCTAGAGAGCGCCTTGCGCGAGATGCTGACCCCCCGCGACCGCGAAATTTTTTTGCGGCGTGTGGTTAACGGTGAGACGCCGCGCCACCTTGCCGAGGTGTACAACCTCGAGGCCCGCTCCATTTCGCAAATACTGTACCGTGCCAAGCAAACGCTTGGGCGGCACCTGGCGGCGATCGAACTGTTCCGCCGCGAAGACTAAGAACAAGGGAAAATAACGATGTCGTCGATCCAACGATTACAGGCGGTGGTGCGGGACGAAATCCGCAGGCAAAAACACATCAAAGCGAAGCTGGCACCGGCGGAGGTCGCCTGGCGTTTTGGCCAGTTCGTGAAGGCGGCGATGGTGGGTGTTAACCTGGACACGAAGATGCTGGCCGATAAACTGCGAACCGAGCCGGATGTGGTCGAGGCGTTGCTTGCGGGGACGCTGCCCGTCGACGAGATCGACGCGACGCTGCTTAAGGATTTGGCGCGGGCGCTGGACCACGATGTGAATACGTTGCGCGTTATGGTGGGGGCGGCCCCCCTGCCCGATGAGCACGATGCTCGCGCTTGATTGCCACGGGGTGAGGTGCTTGTTGGGTGGGCCGACATCGTGGCTAAGATGCAATTGAACGACCTGCTGAAACGAGCTTTGTGGCTCTCCCCAGAAAAACCAGACTGGGGGGAATCGTCATCGAACACGGGCCATCAATTTGGTGCAAAGATCTGCCGAACCTACGCGCGATGTGCGTGCCAAAAATGGCGTCTACCCGTATAATGGATTTGTAACACTACCACAACCCCTGATGAGCGATGTTGCCGAGTGGTCACTTGGTGACACATGGCATTTTTTCGATTCATTCGCCGATGTGGGGTGTGGGTCAACACGACAAACTGGGCACCAGGAGTGGCAACCTATGCACCTCTCAGAATACGAGTGGGGGCGTAACCCCCGCGGGATGCACGTCGCCGGTATCAACGAGTTTATCCAGCCAGAATGGTATTCCGAGCACGGTTTCGGTTGGTGTAAGTTGCTTGTCGCCGAGGGCTTCAACCGTTTGGGGACGGTATCGCAGCTAATCAGCGTCGGCGTGACCCCCATCGTCCAACATTTTGTTGAAAAGCCGTGCGGCAAACCCGCAGACCTTGCGATCTACAGGCAATACATCGATGGCGGTGCTCGCTGGTTGGAAAGCCCATGGCGGACCCCCAACCTAGCATACGCATGGCCCGATGATCGGTTTCCGACGTGGCGCGGCACCGAGGCCGTGCAGACGTTGATGCGGCATTGGCTGGCGTGGGCGGAGGCCATTATCGCGGCGGGGGGATACCCGGCCTTCCCCGCCCTGGCCGAGAGCATCGCCGATGAGCACGCCACGGTTGCCTGGGTGACTGCAATGCTGAACACCTTCAAACCACCCGATCTCGTTGCGCGCTTCCAGCGGGTTGCACACAATGGCCTGTGGATTGCCACCAATCCGTTCATCATGAACCACTGGTATCAGGAAGACGGGGTGAGCTACCGCGCGAAAGCGGCAGCCGATACGCGCTGGAACGAGAATGGCTGGCACTTCGAATACCCGTACGATCCCATCTGCCAGGCCGATGACCCCGGGCGTACGGTGCGTGGCGAAACCGAGAGCACGACCAATGGCGACCCGAACGGGCTTTACGCTGTGGGGCAGTTTATTCTGGACGAGATGCGCGTCCGCTTCGACATCGACCCTGTGCCGGTGATCGGCACTGCGGGGGGCATCGGCGGCGAGGGGAAAACCGATGGGCTGATGACCGAAGACAACCCGGATGTCACCTTCGATACCCGTTACCCATCGTACAATGCGCACAGCCACGCTCATGGGACAGTGGCGATGTTCAATGATCTTGTCACGCGTAAGGAGTGGATGTTCGGCTTGTGCCTGTCTCAGCGAGATACCTACGGCAAATACGCTACGGCTACGCTAGCGCTGCTGAAGGAAACACGCGCTTTGCAGGCCAAGAAGACGTTGCGCACCAGTGCGGTGCCAGAGTTCGCGGTGCCCGAGGCCATCGACACCGGGGACCCGGACCTCGGCAAGGCTGTCGCCGAACTCGAAACGCTGCTGCGCGATCATCTGGAGCGCGAAATAAAGATGCTGGGCGACATCCTCAGCGCGTTGCAAGCCATCCGCCCAGAGCAACAACAGCCCACGACGATGCCCATGGCGCGGCAACCAGTTGCGGCCCCCCTGCCGAAGATACCGCTTCCGAATTCCACACCCACCCACGACGGCCAGGCGAACAACATCAGCAAAACCGCGAATGTTGTCGTGGCTATCGCGACTGACAATGTGAAGGTGCGCACACAACCGGGGGGGAGTTGGCTGTACACGGTGGAGGCTGGGGCCGAAGTGGAAGTGTTAGATCATGACGAGTACATCGGGCAGCAGGGCCATTGGTTGCGCGTGCGCCAGAACAGCCGCGAGGGCTATAGCGCGGCCTGGTACTTCCGCCCAAAAGCGTAGCCTCCGCGCCGAGGAATAAGCGTGCGCACCCCCTGGTTGGCCTGCACGACGGCGCGGATTGGCTGCTGCGACATGACGTGCCGGGCTGGTCAATCGAGGTGAGGCGTTTAGCGCGGGGCGAGGGCCTTGCGGACTACAGCGCCCACGCCGAGCGGGGCATTCGTGTGCTCGTGCTGTGGGTTTGGGACGTGCCGGTTTCGAGCGGGGGCGACGGGATTTTTGGGCAGCGCCCCCTGCAAACTGCCGCAACCATCGCCCGGGCGATCAAACGCAGCCGGGGGGTGTGGGGGCATATCATCGGCACCCGGCTAAACGACCCGCAAGCGTGGCACCCCGAGGCCCCCATCACGGTCGATTTGGCCGTTCAACTTTACGATCTTATCGGCGCGCGCGTGGGGGGCGACCCCCGCCTGGCGGTAGGCTCGGTAGACCCTACCCTGTACGTGAGTGAAGATCCGCTCATCTACTGGCGGCAGGTGCTGTCGCAAATTCATCGAAAGCCCGATTTTGTGGCCGTGCCCGGCCACAGCTACGGTGTGAGCCAGAGCATCATCGCGCCGCCGAAGTTTGACCTGCCCCTGAGCTACCAGTGGTATGGCTTCCGCATGTGGGAAGCCTTCGCAGATGCCCATCACGCGCAGTTCGGCAGGTTGCCCGTCATCGTCACAGGCACGTTGCCCGATGCGCGCGTCAATGGGTCTACCAATCATTGGCAGAACGCGACCGAGTGGATACCTCGTGTGCTCAGTTATGTACAGAACCAACGCCCCGATGCACAGGGGGTTATCTTCGATGCCTTGCAGGGGATGCAGCAGGTGCCGGGGGTGCTCACGGCTTTTGGCGTTGGGGAACCGGCGGAACAACCCGACTAGCCAGCACCGCCGGGTCGCGCCGGGCGAGGGTAAGGTAGGTCGTGCGAACGAGACACATCGTGCATCTCGTTCGCGAACCCCCAAGGGCTAGCTACCCACGTTCGCCACACGCTGCGGAATGCCGATTATCGCGCGCGCTTCGTCTGGGGTGGCGACCTGGCGCCCCGCTGCCCGCGACAGATTCGCGACACGCTCGATGAGGGCGGCGTTGGTCGCCAATTCGGCCTTGTCGAGGTCCATGTACAGGTTATCTTCAAGGCCAATGCGCACGTTGCCGCCCATCATCACGGCTAACGCATTCATGTTGAACTGAAAACGCCCGATGCCCGTTGCCGCCCACACCGACCCTGCCGGCAGTGCGTTGACAGTGGTGACGAGGTTCAGCGGCGTCGCACTGAGGGTGCCCAGCGACCCCAGCAGGATGTTGTAGTAAAACGGCGGCTTCAGCATCCCCTTGCGAATCATGAACTGGCTGTAGTCCACCATGCCGATGTTGAAGACTTCCAGCTCTGGCACGATGCCGTTGTCGTTCATTTTTTGCGCCAAATCCTGGATCATCTGTGGCGTGTTCACCGATGCCGTCTTTGGGAAGTTCAATGACCCCAGCGTGAGCGACGCCATTTCTGGCTTCACGTCGCCTTCCAGTTCGAGCACCTCCGAGCGCTGCGCGAACTCCTTGAAGTTGCGCCCACTGCACGAGACGCAAATAATCAAGTCGTCTGCGACCTCACGCACTTTGGCAATAATTTCCGCGTACAGCGCCTTACGATAGGTCGGTTCGCCGTCGTCCTCGCGCGCGTGCAGGTGAATGATGGATGCACCGGCCTCGCGGGCCAACCGCGCGTCTTCGGCAATTTCGGAGGGTGTGATCGGCACATGAGGGGTATCGCTTTTGCGAGGAATCATGCCTGTAGGGGCAAAGTTGATAATTAGCTTAGACTGCCTATGCAAGGTTAGTGTCCTTCCACGTTCTCTTTGACAATTTTCGCGGGGGCACCCATCACCAGTGTGCGCTCGGGCACGTCTCGCGTGACGATGGACCCCGCAGCGACGACCGCCCCCTGCCCAATCGTCAACCGTTCGAGGATAATAGCACCCATGCCGATGTACGCGCGTTCGTGGATGTGGATCGCGCCAGCGACGTTGGCACCGGGCGAGACCGTTACGCAGTCTGCGATGGTGGTGTGGTGGCCGATCATCACGCCCCGGTTGATGATAACATGTTGCCCGATGGTGGCCTGCGTCGCGACCATCGCACCCACGTTGATGAACGACCCAGCCCCGACTGTCGCCATGGGCGATACACGGGCGGTGGGGTGCTGTACCGTCGCAAACGGGATGCCCATTTCGGCAATTTGTTGCACGTAGGCGTATCGCTTCGTCGAACCGATGGAGCAAAGCGCGGCATACCCCTGCGTGTACGGGCCTATATCGTCGATCCACACGACGGGACGCCCAAGCAGGGGGGCCAGGCAACGTTCGCGGTCGTAGTTTTCGATGTAAGCGGCGATCTCGTACTGCCCGGTGTCGCCGATTACATCGGTCATCTCCTCGGCGAACAAATAACTGCCCAGAATGATAAGTTTTTGCTTCGCGGTTTCAGTTATGGTTGCACCTCCACGTTCGTCAGGTACACGACAGCATCCAGTGCCTCACCCGTCATCGCTGTGACCGACGACGCCTCATCCGTCGCCGACGGATGAACGACGAAGATCAACGGATAGGCCCCCGCAGGTTGGTCACAGGGGATCGTCAATGACCGTTCATCATAATAGTAGCGGTCGGTAAACCATAGCGTGGATATGATGCTGGCGATGCCCGTGTCGACGTTGGCGACGGGTTGCCCATCGGCACCGAGGACGCTCGCCGACAGGCTGTAGCTGTATGGGAGGGGGGCTTCGGCCCGCCACCACGTTTGCAGCGTCACACTTTCGCACGGGCGAACCGCCGCCCCACCCGGCAAGTGCCACCCGTTGAAGACAAGGGCACCGTCGAACCGGGCACGCGGCGTGAGGTCACTCGGCAGGGGCCGATACTCGCGGATTGTATCGGAAAAGGCATGCTGCGCTTCGGTGCGCAGGTAGTGCGTGCGCAGCAGGTTTTGTTCCACGGTGCCGGTAAATGCTGCATTTTCGGTCGCGAGGTACCACACCTGTTCGTGGTCTGCGATGTGCTCGGTGATACGTGCTGCGGCGTTCGGTGATTCTACCTCTACCGCCACGAATTCGTCTTTCGGATATGGGCGGACGAGTTCGCCACCCTGCGTGTAGTAATCTGCACTGCCGCCCAACCACAACAGCCGCTCCGCCGGTTGACGGGCGGGCAACCGCTCGCGGATGAAGTAATCCCAGTACATGAAATCGCGCGGACTCGTCGAATCGACGAGGAACACGGCATCCTCCACCAAATGGGGCGCGACGAAATCGGTAAACGACCCCGCATCCACATGATCCCTGTTTATGACGAGGCGTTCGGGCGGGGCATCGTAGTTGACCGCCAGCAGTACCACCAGCAACGCTAAACGCATCGCCCTGGGGATGCCGCCCAAACCCAACCCGGCCAGCATCGCCGCGAAGGGCGTAAAGATAATCAAGTTTCGGCTCGTCAGCGCGCGACTATACTCGTTGACCAGCATCGCCACGAAGAACAACCCGAAGAACATCAGCAGTGGGAAGAGGCGTCGCCAGTTGGCCCCAAACCGGAGTAATGGATGCGGTTTTGCGTTGGGGGCCGTTAATGCGATGGGGGCCAGCGCGCCCATCGCCACGAAGGCCGCAATGGGGGCCAGCTCCAGTATTTCGAACAGATTCAACAGCGCTTGCAGGTATCCATCCTGGAATTGGTATGCGTAGGTGACCCCAGCGGCGTGCGTCACCAGCCGGTGAAGGATGATCGGCCCCCACCCCGCCCCGAATGCGATGGCAATACCCGCAAACATCCAGAAGGCGAACGCATAATGCCGGATGTTCCAGCGAAGGACCAGCAACACAAACAGCGCCTGTGCCACCACCAAATAGCCGACGAAGTAATGGGTGTACATCCCCGCAATGCCCACCGCCGCGTACGCCAAGGCATAGCCCCGGTGGTGCGGTCGTTTGATCCAGCGCAAAAACAACCACGACGTGCTTACCACCATGAGCGGTAGCAGCGCATACACGCCCACATCCAGCGTGTAGTAGACGAAGTGCGGCACCAACATCAACACCAGGACGGTCCAGCGCGCCACGATGTGCCCGAATAAATCGGCAGCGTGCCGGTAGGTCACCGCCATCATGAGCAGCGTTAGTAACACGGTGAGGTACCCCGTCGTTACCTCCTGGTGCCCAAACGCGCCGACCCATCCACTCAGGATCATACGGAACAGTGGTGGGTTAATCGCCAGTGTCATATACTGGAACGCTTCCAGCGGGCCGCGCTCGACGACAGAGTGCACCCGCCATACCTCATCGTAGCGATAGGCGAGTTGGATTAACCACGAGGCCTGCCCGGCCAGCGCCGCGTACAAAAACGCAACCGCGGTCATCAACGGCCCCAGCGCGACCGTTCGAATGGCGGTGCGAGGGTTGCTTTGTAGGGTGTAGGCAGGTGTTGCAGTTGTCGAGGCCATGAGCGTAGGGTACTTCCCGGCGAAAGATAGCTGACCGGAGGCTATTGTAGCAGTGTGATGTGTGTGTACGGCAGGTTTGTTTTTCTGCGAATGACACACCTACGCAATTCGCAACCACCTGCTAGAATGATGTTTCTGTCTCGTTTTTTGTCGATAGACCCTTTGAATCGCAATGACCGAACCCCAACTGAGCATCAGCGGTGTGATACCCGTGTTCAACAGCGAGGCGATTGTCGCGCAAACCATCGACCGCACGGTGGCGTTCTTCGAAGGCCAGGGTTGGGCTTACCACCTTATTCTCATCAACGATGGCAGCTCAGACGGCAGTTGGCCGATCATCCGCGCCAAAGCAGAGGCCAACTCGTGCATCACCGCCATCGATTTGCTGCGCAATTACGGTCAGCACACAGCCATCTTCTGTGGCTTGCAGCACGCCACCGGCGATTACACTGTCACGCTCGATGATGACCTGCAAAACCCGCCGGAAGAGATTCGCACATTGGTGGACAAAGCGCTTGAGGGCCAATACGACGTGGTATACGGCCAGTTCAAACAGAAGCAGCATGTGGCCTATCGTCGCTTTGGCAGCCGTATGATCGCCAGCATCAACCGGCGGATTTTCGGCCAGCCGCCCGACCTCGTCGTGACGAACTTTCGGCTGATGCGGCGCGATGTTGTCGATCGTATTTGCGGCTATCGCACCAGCTACCCCTACATCACCGGCCTCGCGCTGCTGTTTTCCACGCGGCGGGCCAATGTCCTGGTGGCGCATCCCCCGCGCGCAGCGGGGAAGAGCACGTACAACCTTCGGCGTTTGGCGGGGTTGGTGATGCGTATTCTGTTCAACTATTCGCTCTTGCCGCTCCGGGTCGTCAGCGGGGTGGGGATGGTCGTTGCGCTCGGTGCGTTTATCCTCAGTGTGGTCTATTTCCTAGACGCCATCTTCGGCGGCGTTCCCGTGCCGGGTTGGGCCACGCTCAGCGTATTGCTGTCGTTCCTCAACGCGGTGACGATCGTGATCGTGAGTATGCTCGGCGAGTATTTGATTCGCCTGGTGCACCAAACCAGCCAACCCACCATCTATTACATTCGCGACCGCGTGGGCTACGATGGCTAGCTGACCGCAGACAAGACTGATGTTACATGGGCTACGACATGCCCTTTAACCGCCCGATGGTCGTCGGGCCAGGGTTCGATCATCCCCTCGAACGTGCGCCATCGTGGTGCTGCATTATGCCTGGGTAGGCTGCGAAATGGACACCAGCGTGGATGTTGCCCGGCGGCACGGCCTGATGGTCATCTGAGAAGCGGGCGTTCCGGCATCCCACACGCGGCCCGCCCGATTTGTTATGCTTGCTGCTGCCCGATTCGTGCTCGCTAACAGCGCCGTCGCTACCCCGGGCCATGCTGATGGCAACACCGGGTTGCTACTCTTCGACCTCAAATTTGTAGCCCACTCGCCGCCGATTGTGGATGTATCGCTTGCCATCTGGCTCGATCTTCTTACGAAGGCGGCTCATATTCACCCACAGGTACTGGGTTTCCTCGCGGGTGCCCGGCCCCCACACCTGCACGAGCAAGTATTCGTGCGAGAGATACTTACCCTCGTGTGCGATGAGGGTTTGCAACAACTCGTACTCGATGCGTGTGAGCTTCACTGGTTTGCCAGATAGGGTTACTTTGCGCCGTGCAAAGTCGATGTAAAGTTCATCGTAGCGGCGCGGCTTACGGAACTGCTCCATACGGCGGGCACTGTTGAGTACGCGGGTGAAGTAGTGCAGCAGTTCGTTGGGGCTAACAGGCAACCACACGTACTCGGCGGGTTCGATGTCGGTGATAATGTGCCGCTCGTTCTCGTTGAGTTCATCGGAAAGCATGAGGATGGGCGTGCGGCTTCGGTCGCGCAGTTGGCGGCACAACTCGATGCTGTTTGGGATGCCCATATCCACTACCAAGAGGTCGGCCCCGGTCATCCCCACCTGTTTGATGCCGCGGCTTACGTCCTGCATGATGGTGAGGTCGTAGCTTTCTTGCTTTAACAGGCCGATGAGCGTTTGCGTGAGGCGAGAGTTCCCCTGGAAGATGACCACATCTTGCGGGTTTTCTGGGTCGATGAGTGGGCCGGTTTGCGGGACGTTAGCCGGGAGATCGATGTCGACCTGGAGGTCCATCTCGGCGGTTTCGGCGTCGGTGAGCATTTCGGCGTCCTCCGGCAAGAAGGCCGGGACGGAACGGGTGGGGGTGGGGACACTCGTGCTGCTGACGATGTTGGGCAGCAAAATGGTGATCGTGAGCGAGCTACCGCCCGCAATGCGCAGTTGCCCGCCGTGCTGGCGGACGATTTCTCGGCTGAGGTAGACCCCGAAAATGCCGTCGGCGTTGGGGTCGCTGAGGTTTTGGGCCAGGGGTTGGTCGAAGTTGAACAGGTAATCCAGTTCGGCCTGCGAAAGGTTGGCCGTCGGGCTGACCACTTCTAATTGTAGCGAACCGCTTTGCTGCCGCAGCGTGACCAGCACGCTTTCCATTACATCACGAATTTCCACCGCGTAGTACAAGACATTGCCGATGGCCCGGCGCATTGCGAGCAGGTTCACTTCGACCGACTCCAACGTACCCTGGACTTGAATTTTGCACGCGGAGTGCAACCGGCGGTAGTACGGGTCGTCGAAGACGAAGCGCAGCAGTGTGTCGGGCATCACTGGCTCGTGGTCCAGTTCTACCTCGCCGTTGTAGTACTGCCGCCAGCTTGTAAGGTTATCGAGCGCGCGGCCTACACGGTTCACTTGCTGCTCGATCTCCCGCATGACGACATTCCGCTGCCCGGTAGACAGCGTTACGTGTTTGCCGCTGAGGCTATTGATCATCCGCTGAAGTTTATCGTGCGGGGCAATGACCTGTTCCAGCGACAGGTCGACATTGCTGGCTTCGATGGCCTCGTTGCCCTGGTTCTCGCGGATAACGCCCGCCCAGCGCATGTGATGCTCGTCGATTTGTTCGATGAGCACCATTTCGACGTTGAGCACACGGTTTTCCTGTAGCATGTGCAACTCGAAGATGGGGTAGTCGGCATCGGCCCCCAGGGTGCTCGCCATCTGGTGGAGATCGGCGAGGGTGGCCTCGGGCTTGGCCGAGAGGTGCGCCAACTGTTGGAACAAGACGTCGCTCTTCTGATTGAGGACCATAAAGGCATCGATGCCGGTCATTTCGGCGAACTGCGGGTTGCAGAAGACGACGGTGTCGTCGGCGTTGATGAAGAACACGCCTTCGGACACGCTGCGGAGGATCGCTTCGAGGCGGCTGTTCTTCTCCTGCAACATGCTGATGAGGGTTTGGCGTTCGACGGCGATAGCCGCCTTGTGCCCCAGGTTCCACACGATTTCGAATGTATCGGACATGCGCTCGGTATCGGCGAAGTAACTCACCA
Organism: uncultured Anaerolineaceae bacterium; assembly: GCA_964434365.1. GTDB lineage: Bacteria > Chloroflexota > Anaerolineae > Aggregatilineales > Phototrophicaceae > CAYSVE01. Next base: position 24,919 of record CAYSVE010000013.1, read on the forward strand.
CGATCATGCCCAGCATCCAGGCAGAGTTGAAGATGGGGAAGAAGGTGATGTACTGGCCGCCCATGCCCTCGAACAACAGTTGCGCGGGGTCATCGTCGCGGCTGGTGCGCCGAATGATGTAATTTTCGCGCGATTGCTGAATCGCGTTGATCGTTTCGTCTAGGGCGTGGTTCGTCAGCAGGTGACGAAAGACCGATTCGGTGCTGGCGTTGTCGGTGTAAATAATCGCGTCCGTCGTCGCGTCGACGGTCATCGGCATGGTATCGCTGTACAGGTACACCAGTGCGCCCTGCACCTGCGGCGCATCCAACACGATTTCGTTGAGGATGGCGGCGAGGTCTTCGGTGGTTTGGGCGCTGATGAAGTTTTCCCAGGCCTGTAGGGCAAAGTTATTGAAGCGCGCGTGGCGCTTATACTGCAATTGCTGGCGGGTGTTATCCAAGGCGATGGATAGGTGACTCGCCAGCAGCTCGTACATTGCGATGTCGTCGTAGTCGACGGGGTCCTTCAGGGTACCGAATATGCCTAGAACCCCGAGCATCTGCTCGCCGTATATCATGGGGATCACAAGGGCGGAGTGGGCGTCGCGCAGCACTGGTGGGGCCAAAAAGTGACGGTCGCGCCCGATGTTCTGGTGGACTTCGATCATCCGAGACTCGGCGACTCGCATGAAGGGGTCGTAGTCGGGCGGGTTAATCGCCTCGGTATCGAAGCGGTCTGGGTCTTTACCACTGCGGCAGGTGTAGCGCGTGAGGTAGTTATCGACCTCGACGACGATAGCCGCGCCCAAAATTGGCAGGGCATTGCACAGGATGTCGAGGGCATCGCGGTAGAACGACTCGGCGTTATCCAGGCTGTAAATACGCTGCACGAGCATCGAAACCCGGTTGAGGAGGTCGTTGCGGCGGGCCAGGGTGCGCTGTTCTTCGCGCTGTTTGAGGGCGAGATGAATCCGCAGGAGCAGATCATCTTCGGTGGGTGCAGGGGGTAGGACATCGTCGGCGTTGCTCTCGATAATCATGAGCTTTTGGTCGACGTCGTCGGTAGAGGCCTGCACGAGGACGGGCACCAACGGGTAGCGGCGTTTTATGCGGTTGATGAACTCGCTCAGGTCGCCATCGACGGCGTTTTGGTGCAGGATGATGAGTTCGTATGGGTTGCCCTTAAGCATATCCAGCACTTCGCGCGGGGTGCTAACCACATCGAAGTCATAGCCGAGGTATGCCCCATTCTCTGGCAGGGTCGCGCCCATTGCAAGAATACGAAGCAGCGCAACTGCTGACATGTAAATATCCTCAAACTATAAGGTCGCAGGTAATAAACTTAGCTCCCAATAAAAACTATTAGGTGAGTATCCCAGTGGTTTATCATGATTGGGACATTTTCGATAGCTAGAATTTGCAAGAAAAACGTAAATTTTAGCTTTGTGTAACCGTATTTCTTACGGAGTTACAAATGCTATTGTACGTGGTTTTTCTCGACGGCGCTATAGTCTCGCAAGCGATTGAACGCCTACAAGGATACCACGAATATGGAAATCTGTGTTCGAAGCTGTTACAAAGCGTGGATGCGCGTGTGAAAACGGTGGGGAAAAGTAAAGGAGCCGACGGTTTGAGCGACGGCCCCTACAGGTGAGAGATGAGAGTTATTACCCCCAGCCAGGAGCAGAGGTTAAACGACCCTGGGTTCTGGGATGGGGATGATAAATTTGCCTCCGCGTTCGCGGTAAGCCTGCTGCTGATTCATGATCTCCTCGGCAAAGTTCCAGGCGAGGATTACAGTTGCATCAGGCATGTCTTCCAGCAAAGCGCTAGGAGGCCGAATGAGCAGGTGGTTGCCGCCCATGTAGCGGCCCTGCTTGAATTCGCTGAGGTCGACGACGTATTCGACCAGGCGTTTGTCGATACCGGTGTAGGCAAGCATGGTGGTTGCCTTGGCTGCTGCGCCGTAGGCCACGAGGGTTTTGCCCTGTGCCTTGAAGTCGTCGATGATTTGCAGCAGGTCGCGCTTGATGCGCTCGACGTAGGCGGCGAAGTCCTGGTAGTAGT